>RFHZ01000691.1 GCA_003696125.1 Nitrospinota bacterium | reverse complement strand
CCTACGGGATAACGAATGGTATCAATGCCGTGGCAGACGGGATGCGGGTTCCTCTCGATTTCTCCGATACTCCTGCCCGCAGACCGCTGATCAAGCTGGTAGGGTTTGAGGAGGCCCCGGAGGCGATCAGGCAGATCTACCGGGAGATCATGGATTTTTACCACATGGACCAGGTACCGAATATCTTCAAGGTGCTGGCGCAAGATGAGGGGTACCTGCGCGATTACTGGCGGGCAGTCCGTTTTGTCTTCACCGATCGACACCTGGATCGCCTGACCAAAGAAGCGGTTGCCCTTGCCGCCTCCCTGGCGGCCAGATCCGACTACGGTGTGGATCTCCACCTGCGGGAAGTCCGGCGGCTGGGCCTCCCAGAGAAAGGGGTCCTGGAGATCCTGCAAATAGTCCAGGCCTTCAGTTGTTATAACAAGATCGCCGACGGGCTCCAGCTGGAACCCGAGCTCAACCGGCTACCGGCCAGGTCAGAGTAAGAACTGCCTCCCTTCCTTTATGCGGCAGGCCAGTTTCCCTCATGCCGGAGCGGCCAGGGATCGGCTCAAAATGGTGACCCCTCTGGGGTTCCATCGATCCCGGTCTCTTCTGGTCGTGCTTCGGTCCGGTACACGGCCAGGATCAGGAGTCCGATACCGACCCAGATGAGTTCCCTGATCCGCCGTACAATCCCCAGGGAAAAGCCGTGGACCGGATCGAGGCCAAGCAGGGTAAAGATGAGGACCTTTCCCCCTTCCTGAACCCCCAGTTTCCCCGGGATAAAGAAGAGGACGGCATTGAGCAGGGTGGAGAAGACCTCGATGGCCAGGGCCGTGAAGAGGGTTGCCGGCAGGTGGAAAAAGATCAGGATGAGATAGATCTCGATGACCCCCACACTCCAGCCCAGGAAGAACCAGCCGACCGATCCCCAGAATCGTTTATGGTGGTGACGATAGAAGGCAGCGATATTCTGATCCAGCAGGCGAGCCGGTTCCTGCATTCGTCCGAGCAACTTTCCTCGAATACGCAGCCGGTCCAGGAGAACAAGGGAGCCGGAGAAGAGACCCCGCCGTTGCAACCAGAAGAAGATCCCCAGCAAGGAGGCTCCTCCCACCAGGCTCAGGGCAATACCCATGCGCAGGCGCAGTGATAGGGTAAGGAAAGGGCCAACAATGCTGACCCCTCCCAGAATGAACACCCCCAGGGCCAGGGTCTGACTGAGCTTGGCAATGGTGACCGTGGCCAGGCCTCTGGTCAGGGGAAATGTCCCTTTGAGCAAGATGGCCTTGAAAACATCTCCTCCCAGCGCGGTAGGGGTCAGATAGTTGATCGCCTCACCGGCCAGCCGGACCCCAAAGAGCCTCCGGAGGCTCACCATCCGGCGCTGCTCACCAAAAGTCAACCGCCACCCGCAGGTATTGGCGACATGGGTCAGGATGGCCAGTCCAACAATCACCAGCATCCCTGTCCACCCCAGGGTCTGGATATGCTGCCAGACCTCTCCTGCACCGATTTCGTGCCACAAAAAGAGGAAGATCGCGCTCCCCAACAGGAAAAGAATTACCTGCACCGTTCGTATCAAAGAGCCCTCCCCCAGCGATATATACCGAGCAGGCTAAAGAAAAAGAGATTGGAGCCGATCGCTCCACCCCAGAGGAACCAATCCATTTTTCGCAGCAGTGCCAGCAAGACCAGGAGATAGGAAAAGTCCCGGCGCGCCAGCAGATCGTTGATCTTGACCAGCAGATGAAACCCCGGCTTCAAGCGCTTTGCCTCCTCTTCGTTTACCACCGAGGTAAAGAAGGGTCCACTCCCCTTCTTGCGGCGCAGGGTGACGTAACAGACCGTAGCCACCGAAGCCACGACCCCGAAAACGGCAAGCCCTCCTAACAGGAGATAAAAGGGGACCTGGTACTGGCGATACAACCCTATAGCGATACCCAGGAAGAGACCGACATGCACGACATTATCACAGAGGAGATCCAGCCAGCCACCGTAGCGCGACTCCAGGAATTTGAGACGGGCGATCTCTCCATCGCACCCGTCCAGAATGGTAGAGAGCAGGAACAGGAGTGCTCCTCCTATTTGAGCCAGGGGATGGGGAATGGTAAAGAGAAAGGCTCCTATCAATCCGATGCCGAGGCAAAACAGGGTGATCTGGTTAGGAGTAATCGGGGTAGACATGAGAAGGCGACTGATCCGCAGCGAGATCTTGCGCGCAATCAGCCTGGTAATCGGGCTGTCCGTCTCTTTGACCAGGGTTTGGAAAAGGGCATCCTCGGCCTCTTTGACATCCCCCGGACCGCGAACCCAATACCAGAACCTCCCCTCGTTCGGTCGAGGACGAATCTTGGTACGCTCCTGTAGGTAAGTGAACAGGGCAGGAAAGCTCTGTACCCCTTGCTGCAGCGCCTCTACCAGGAGAGGGAGGAGGGGAGGGGGACAGAGA
This sequence comes from Nitrospinota bacterium, assembly GCA_003696125.1. Lineage (GTDB taxonomy): Bacteria > Tectomicrobia > Entotheonellia > J063 > J063 > J063. The sequence goes on along the minus strand of RFHZ01000691.1, from coordinate 3,282 downwards.
AAGAGGGGAAGCGGGACCGTGTCATCAGCAGGAGCAGACCAGGCGGGGAGAGGAAAGAGAGGCTGTTCACGGCGGGGGACAACACAGAGCAACCCTTCTGTCGTCTCCGCAGGAAAATCCAGGAATTCTTCTATCAAGCGGGGATCGAGAAGGAGGGAGGTGGTAAGGCATACCACCGGTCCAGATGTGCTCTGCAAGCTCGCTATCGCCTCCTCGCTCTGCTGCGGCAGCAGGAAGATCTCGGAGATCCCGGCCTTTTGCAACGTACGGATCATCCGCTCCTGCAGTGAAAGGCCGGCAATCGTCAAGGTGTCTTGTTGTCTATCGGTAAAGAGAATACCACGCTTTTTCATGCATCCCTCGGGGATATCTTTCACACTCTTACGTCTTGTTCCCTGGTTAAGTATCGATTTTGTAAAGGAACCATCCGCCTATTCTACCGGATTTTCCTCAGGAAAACCATAAAAAACCTGGCATGAGGATGACGAAAACAGCAGGAGGAATATTCCCACTCATCCTATATTTTTCTCTTTGCCCTGGCTACAACGGTGCACGCATAAGCACCAGCGCATCTTCGTTGGTATCGGTGTAATACCCTTTGCGAATACCGACCGGGGCAAAGTGAAAACGGGTGTAGAGTCGCCGGGCAGGCAGGTTAGAGACCCGGACTTCGAGGACGGCCTTCGTACAACCCATCTCCCTGGCAAATTCCAGACCCTTTTCCAACAGAGAAGAACCGATCCCCTGGCGCCGGAAGTCTGGATGCACGGCGATATTGGCAATATGGGCCTCGTCTGCAGCTTTCCAGAGACAGATATACCCTACCACCTTGCCCTCCTTTCTGGCCACCAGGGGATAGGCGAAGCGATTCTGTTCGATTTCGGCGCGAAACATCTCATATGACCAGGGAGAGAGATAGGAAGCACGCTCGATGGCCAGTACCTCGTCTATATCCTCCATCTGCATCGGGGTAATCTCGATTCCCATGGTTTACCGTCCCTTCCCTGCTTGTCGGTATGGATGCAGCTCTGGCAGGGGTCGACTCTTGACCCTCTCCAGTTGATCGGTCTGCGTATCCAGGAGATAGAACTCCTCCTCCAGGGGAGCCAGCGAACAGACGGTAGAAGGGCCGTACCTGAGACAGCGGAAGAAATGGGCATGACCGCAGAAGAGATAGCGGGGTTGCAAGCGATCGAGCAATTCCCGGATCACCGGGACCGCATGGTCAGGTTCTCTCCCCAATCCCAGACCGGCAGGACAGCCATGGGTGAGAAAGATGTCGATCGACTCTCCGGCCAGGGCGAGACAGGCTTCGATGTCGCTGGCCTGAAAGTATCCGGCCAGCTCATAGGCAGGATATTCACCAGGTCGGGCATGGTAATAGATCTCTTCAAAGGCCCCGTTTAAACCGCTGACCCGCACGCATTCCTCTCCCCGTTGTAGCGTGACGATCTGGCCGGTGGGGAGATGATGGAGGTTGGTAATGTCCCGCCGTCCCTCGGCGATCTCTCTAATCACCGGCGGCCAATCATTGTTCCCATAGATCCAGTACACCGGTCGGGCAAAGGAGCGGTAGTGACACATATCTCCGGTCTGGAGAAAGAAATCGCAATCGAGTGTCGCCACCAGATCGGCAAAGTAGTCGATAAGGAGCTGGTTGGTCGGCCCAAAGTACCCCTGGATATCACCGAAGATCCCGATGCGCATCGCTATGCTGCTCCTGGATCACTGGCGTTGCAACTCCTGCCAGAACGACCGGAGTTCTCTACTGGTCGGATCGAGCTGCATGGCGTTTCGCACCACCTGTAACGCCTGGAAAAGATCCCCCTGTTTGAAGAGAGCCCGGGCCAGCCCCAAATAGGGTGCAGGGGTATCCGGGGCAAGATTCACCGCGTCCTGATAGACCTCAATCGCCTGGCTCACCTGCCCCTGCGTCAACAAGGCTCCCCCCAGCGTAAGGAGTCCTTGGACTACCCTATCAACCTGGGTCGAAGAGGGCCCCAGCTCGATAACCTCTTTGAAATAGGAGATAGAGGATGACAGGTTACCTCGCTCTATTTCGAAGAGCGCTCCCCCCAGGAGAGCGTCGATAAGGATATTGACCACCTCTTTTCGCATCGATTCCGGGGACAAGCGATAGGCCGTGCGCAGAGGGGGGATCGCTTCCCGCCATCGATGCAAATTCAGATAGGTACGGCCCAGGTAGAGGTAGGCCTGGGCAAAATCGGGATCTATCTCGGTGGCCTTGGCGAAATGTGGCAGTGCGGCCTCATATTCTCCTCGATTGAACAGTGCAAGCCCCTGATCAAATGCTGACTGCGCCGTAGGGCGCACCCCCATGCCGGCACAGGAGGTAAAAAGGACGATACTCCATAGTAGAAAAACCTTGGCCAAACGACACATGATAGACTCGCTTTCTCTTCCCGAGGCCCTGAGATAAGGGTTCTCTTTGATTCATTCGTTCATTACATTTTACCGCAGAGCACGCTGAGGTCGCAGAGGATATTTTCTTGGAAGAATTTCAAAAAAACCCTGTTCCTCTCCGCGTTCTCTGCGAACTCTGCGGTTATATCGTCGAGTTACTCTTCTATTCATTATGCGCCAGAAGCAGGGTCGCGTCAAGGAGAAGATATCCTGTGACAGGATGAGGCAAGAAGAGCGCTCTCACTCCCGGCACGCCGGGGGGAGAAGGTCGATGAGGGCAAGGGCACGTTGACGGTACCGGCGGTATCTGTCGCCATAAGCCCGCACCAGGGCCCGCTCTTCCTGTACTTCCCGGAACACCAGGGTGATCATGGCTACCCCTACCACTCCCCATCCCCAGAGGAATCCCGCCAGCCAGGCCATGGCGACCATCTCCAGCATCAGGAAATAGTGGAGGGGATGACGGACATAGGCATAGATCCCGGTATCGACCAGGGGTTGATCCTTCTCCACCCGGATAAACTCGCTGAAGGCCAGCCCGAGCTGGCGGATGCTGATCATCCGTCCTATGGCTGCACACCAGAGAAGGAGGTATCCTCCCCAAAACGACAGACCGGGACTGAGCTGGAATGCGCGATACAACATGGCTACCATCAGAGAGAGGTAACAGAAGAACCAGACCACGCCACTTACCAGTCCTTATCGTTGTTGGCCGCGTTGCACCCCACGAATACACCAGTAATGATATCCGTGCCGGAAGAGCAGCGGTAAAGCTATCAGGATAAAGAGAGACATGATTGCCGGTCCATCTCACATGCGTACATTAAACAGAGCTTTCCCACCCGTTCCATCCCCTGG
>RFHZ01000690.1 GCA_003696125.1 Nitrospinota bacterium | reverse complement strand
TCCGGCCCATCCCCATCCAACCCCAGAATGAACCCACCCATGACTTCTATCCCCTTGCGCTGCAGGGTCCGGACCGCATGGAGGAGATAGTCGTTACGCCCCGGTTTAATGTTCTGGCCCTTGTTCGTCTTTTGTAGCGCCTCCGGATTGGGACTCTCGATCCCTAAAAAGACCATGCTAAACCCCGCCTCCACCATGGCCTCCATCAACGGCTCCAGCTCCACCAGATTCACACTGGCCTCCGTATACAGGGAAAACGGATACCCCCGCTCCCGCTGCCAGGCCGCCACCGCCGGCAACAACCGCATCGCATCCCGCTTGTTCCCTATGAAATTGTCATCCACCAGGAAGAGCGAACCGCGCCAGCCCAGGTTGTAGAGCGCCTCAAACTCCGCCAGCATCTGCTCGTTGGTCTTGGTACGCGGCACCCGCCCAAAGAGCTTGGTGATGTCACAAAACTCACAGTCAAACGGGCACCCCCGCGAGAACTGCAAGGCCATGGAGGCATACGCCTGCAGGTCGATCAGGTCAAAGCGGGGGATGGGGGAGCGGGTGATGTCCGGTTTACGCGGGGCCCGGTAGAGCCGCCGGGCCTGGCCTCGCTCAAAGTCGGCCAGGAAGGTGGGGAAGATCTCCTCCACCTCGTCCAGGATGAAGTGATCGACCCCGTGCAGTTCGTCGTGGAAGGAGGTGGGGTGGGGGCCTCCGACCACGATAGGGACCTGGTGGTGATTACAGCGGGCGATGACCTCGCGCAGGGACTGCTGCTGGACGATCATGGTGGAGGTGAAGACGACATCGGCCCAGGCGAGGTGGTCGTCGGTCAGGGGTTCGACGTTCATATCGACCACTTTGAGCTGGTAGTGGGAGGGGAAAAGGGCGGCCACCGTCAGGAGCCCTAACGGTGGCATACTCGATTTTTTTCCCAGAAATTCGATGGCATATTTAAACCCCCAGAAGGAAGGGGGGAATTCTGGATAGACTAACAAGGCGTTATAACTACTTTTCTTCATTCGCTTTCTCCCTCGGATCAGGGGAGGTCTCAGAGACACAACCCCTTCTGCCTCAAGCTGCCAACACCGTATCCTGGAGTCGTGAAAACCGCACGCTGTTTTTCCTCCTGACCTCCAGAGTGATAGGCGTAGGATACCCATAGGGTCAGGGAAAGTCAAGAGGTTTTTCCTGGAAGTGGCCTCTTCTCCCGGAAAAGTGGAGAAAAGAGGGGAAACCGAATTGCAAAATGGTGAGGAATCCTTTAATATAGAGGAAACGTTTCCTCGCTAAAAAAGAGAGAGATATGGTGGGTGCTGTAGTCAGGTAGGAGGTAGGAAAGGAGAAGGAGTTATGGCGGTCCCGACAGAAGGTCGATATGGAGACAACGTGTTGATCACGTCGGTGGATAAACTCATCAACTGGGCTCGGCTCTCCTCGTTGTGGCCGATGACGTTTGGTCTGGCCTGCTGTGCCATTGAGATGATGGCCACCGGTGCATCGCGCTACGACCTGGATCGATTCGGTGCCGGGGTGTTTCGTCCCAGTCCGCGTCAATCGGATCTGATGATCGTGGCCGGAACGGTGACCATGAAGATGGCTGAGCGGATCAAGCGCCTCTACGACCAGATGCCTGAGCCGAAATATGTGATTTCCATGGGAAGCTGTGCCACCTGTGGGGGCCCGTATTGGAAGTATGGGTACCATGTCCTGAAGGGAGTAGACCAGATCGTGCCGGTGGATGTCTATGTGCCTGGCTGTCCTCCCCGGCCCGAAGCCTTGATGGAAGGGATTCTCAAACTCCAGGAGAAGATTCGCCGGGAGAAGACCTTCAGTGGAGACGAAGAGAAACCGGTGGCTTTGGCCCAGGTACTCAAGCAGAAGAGGAAGCCCTCGGTGGCTGATTAAAGGGGGAAGACACCATGACCAGTGAAGAGATTTTTGCCCGACTCCGTGAACGCTTTGCCGATAAGATCGTGGAATGGAACGGGGAGGTTCTTGATCCTTACGTTAAACTGGTTCCAGAAGCGATTGCTGAAGTCGCCCAGTTCTTGCGAGACGATGAGGCCCTCCGCTTCGATGCCTTGATGTGCCTCAGCGGGGTCGATTACAAAGACGACCTGGGAGTGGTCTACCATCTCAACTCGACCGTATTTCGCCATAAGATCACCCTGAAGGTCGATCTCCCCCGCGATAATCCGGTGCTCCCCTCGGTGGCGCACGTGTGGCGAACCGCCGACTGGCATGAACGGGAGGCCTATGATCTGTTCGGGATCGTGTTTGAGAACCACCCGGACCTGCGACGGATCCTGCTCCCTGACGATTGGGAAGGTCACCCCTTGCGGAAAGACTATGTGGTCCAGGAATACTGGCATGGGATGCGTGTGCCTTTCCCGGATTTCGATCCAGACCGTGGTCATTATATCTTTGAACCGATGCCAAGGGAGGGTGAGGAATCGTGAGACAGTACTTCCGGAACATCTATATCGCCATATGGACGATCCTGGTCGGGATGGCTTTAACCTTGAAACACCTCTTTACCAGATCGGTGACCCTGCAGTACCCGGATGAGAAATGGCAGCTCCCTCCTGGAGCCCGTGCCCAGCTCTTTAATAACATCGATGACTGTATCGGGTGTAATGCCTGCGCCAACGCCTGCCCGGTAGACTGCATCTATATCGAGACGATCAAGGCCTTACCGGGTGAAGATCTGGGAGAGGCTTCCGATGGGCACAAAAAGCGGCTTCACGTGGTCCGGTTTGATATTGATATGTCAAAGTGCTGTTATTGTGCCTTTTGCACCTATCCCTGCCCTACCGAGTGTCTGATCATGACCACCAACTACGAGAACGCGGTCTATCATCGCGACAAT
>RFHZ01000689.1 GCA_003696125.1 Nitrospinota bacterium | reverse complement strand
GGGCAAAGGCGGCCAGCTCCCTGTACTGGGCCAGATCGAGTCGTAGCCGTCCCGCCACCCGCTTCATGGCCGGCACCTGCGCCGCCCCACCGACCCGGGAGACGGAGAGCCCGACGTTGATGGCTGGTCGTACCCCGGAATAGAAGAGGTCTGATTCCAGGTAGATCTGCCCGTCGGTGATGGAGATGACGTTGGTCGGGATATAAGCCGACACATCACCCGCCTGCGTTTCGATGATGGGGAGAGCGGTAAGGGAACCCCCTCCCAGCTCGTCGTTGAGTTTGGCCGCCCGTTCCAGGAGACGGGAGTGGAGGTAGAAGACATCACCCGGATAGGCTTCCCGTCCGGGTGGACGGCGGAGGAGCAGGGAGAGCTGCCGGTACGCCGCCGCCTGCTTGGAGAGATCATCGTAAATGATGAGGGCATGACGCCCCGTATCCCGGAAGTACTCCCCCATGGCGCAACCGGCATACGGGGCGATGTACTGCAACGGGGCAGGATCACTGGCCGTAGCAGAGACCACGATGGAGTACTCCATGGCCCCAAACTCTTCCAGGGTCTTGACCACCTGGGCCACGGTCGAGCGCTTCTGGCCGATGGCCACGTAGATGCAGAAGACATCCGTATCCTTCTGGTTAATGATGGTATCGATCGCCAGGGCCGTCTTCCCGGTCTGGCGATCCCCGATGATCAGCTCTCGCTGGCCGCGCCCGATCGGTACCATGGCGTCGATCGCCTTCAGCCCGGTCTGCAACGGTTCATGCACCGGTCGGCGATCCACCACGCCCGGAGCCAGGCGTTCGATGGGACGGAACTCTGTGGCTTCGATCGGTCCCTTACCATCCAGGGGTTGGCCCAGCGGATTCACCACGCGACCTACCAGGGCCTCTCCCACCGGCACCTGGATGATGCGGCCGGTCCGTTTGACCTCATCCCCTTCTTTGATCAGCACGTCTTCTCCGAGGAGCACGGCACCGACGTTATCCTCTTCCAGGTTCAGGACGATACCGTAGATATCGTGGGGAAAGAGGATCAACTCTCCGGCCATGGCGTTTTCCAGGCCATAGATCCGGGCAATACCATCTCCTACCGAGATGACGGTGCCGATTTCCTTGAGTTCGATCTTCCCTTCGTAGCGTTCGATCTGTTGTTTGATGATTTCACTGATTTCCTCGGCACGGATTTCCATGAATTACCCCCTCATCATCTGTGTGCTCAACTGCCTTAGTTGGTTTCGGACACTCCCATCCAGAATGACACTCCCGATCTGGGCCACAATGCCTCCCAGGAGTTCCGGATCGATGTGGACATCCAGAATCACCTCTTTGCCCGTGTAGGCGGATAGCCGGTGTCGCAACTCTTCCTGTAACTCGGCCGAGAGTGGATAGGCGGAGCGGATGGTGACCTTGACCCGGTTGCGGACCGTGTTGGCCAGGTCTTCGTATACCTGACAAATGGCCGGAAGGTATTTCAGACGCTCTTTCTCCAGCAGCAGGCGGAGAAAATTGACGAGCATGGGAGGAAGACGCAGCTTTTCGGTGAGCCAGGAAACCATCTGTCGTTTAAACTGGAGATTGATGCTGGGATTATAGAGAAGAGCGGAAAGCTCTCTGTTTCCGGCAATTACCTGGGTGATGTTCCGCAGCGTCGCCCCCAGGGCATCCAGGTCCTCCCCCCGGGCCTGGGCCACCTCGACCAAAGCCTGCGCGTATCTTCGGGCCACAACGTTACTGATCAAGACGTCTCTCCTCCTATCTGGGTAAGGTACCGTTGCACCAGGCGTTGATGATCGGCTTCCTGCATGTGGGTCTTCAGCAGATCTTCAGCCAGCCGGATGGCCAGGTCTGCCGCTTCTGCCTGCAGAGAAGCCTTGGCCTTTTCTACCTCTTGTTCGATATTAAGCCGTGCGTTTTGCACGATCCGGTCCGCCGCTGTCCGGGCGTCCGCCTCCATCCGCTGTAACAGGGCTTCCCGTTCCTCTGCCCCCTGTTGTTTGATCTGGGCGATTTCCGTATCCAGATTGCGCACCCGTTCCTCATGACTCCGCAGTTGGGCTTCGGCCTCGGCCACGGCCTTTTGCGAATCCTCTATCGCCTTTTCGATGCGGGACTGGCGGTTCTGCAGTGCGGCACTGATCCGTTTCCGGAGCAGGAGATAGAGCACGATGACGATGACGGCAAAATTGAAGAAGCGTGCCAGCTCCTTCCAGGGATCAAAGGCCGGCTCGTGCCCTTCCCCCTGCTCGGCCGCCAGCACCGGGTACCCGAGCAGCATCAACAGCCCGATACAGAGCAGACCGATCGGGATCCACATCCTCTGTTTACGCATGGTCCGTATCATGCCTCCCTTCTCCTCGTCCTCTCAGGCGGCCGAAAGCGTCCGGCCCAGGATCTTCTCACCGATCTCATAGGCCAGCGTCTTCGCCTCTTCCGTCAATTTTGTTCGTGCCTGCTGGACCGCAGCTTCCAGTTCGCGCTGGGCCTCTTCTGCCAGGCGGGTTGCCTCTTCCTGGGCCTGGGTGAGGATCTCCCGTTGTCGCCGCTCCCCTTCCCGCTGGGCCTGGGTGAGCTGTTCGAGCACCTCGCGTTTGGCGCTGCTGATCGCCTCTTCATAGTCTCGCAGAACCTTCTCTCCCTGGGCCCGGAGCCTTTCCGCCTCCTTCAGCCGGCCTTGAATCTCCTGTTCCCGTCGCTCCATCAGGGTGAGAAGCGGTTGAAAGAAGGTCTTCTTCAGGAAGAGGGTCAGAAAAACAAATCCTGCCAGTTGTACCAACAAGGTCCAGTTGATGCTGAGCATCGCTTACCCCTTCATCGATTAATACCTGTTCTGTGCCCCGAGTACCGTTAGCGTTTGTAGAAGAAACCAACGTAAAATAGCATACGGCCTCCTCATTGTCAATTATTTTTCCTGCCCACTTCCTCCTGGGGTCAGAGCCCTGGCCAACAGGGGGATTCTCCCGGTAGTCGTTCAGGGGAGGTTCAGGGGAAAGGCAGGAGGATGGGGCAGAAAAGAGGTCCCCAACTCCGCATAGCGATCCAGGATCTCCTGCAGCGCTCCTGTCTCCCCTTCTCCCTTTTGCAGGAGTGTCCAGCAGAGCAGGGCATGCAGGGTCTCCAGGCGGTACCCGCCGGCCTGGGCAAGCTGTAATGCCTGCTGCAGCTTGCGGGTGGCCTGAGCACCCTTTCCGCTTAGGGCCAGGATTTCTCCCTGCCCCAGCAGCGTGTAGACCCGGCCACGATGATCCTGCGTGGCCTGAAACAGCCGGGCCGCTTCCTGGAAATCCTGCTTCGCCTCCCTGTACCGTCCCAGCATCTTGTATGCGGTCCCTTCTCCCCAGAGGGTATAGGCGTAACTGACCCGATCGCCGATCTTCTGGTAGAGGTGTCGTGCCCGGGCGTACAGGGCCAGGGCGGTCTCGTACTCCTGGAGCATGCGCCGGGCGTTGCCCATCCCACAGTAGGAGTAAGCCAGCCCAAAGCGGTCGGCTAGGGAGTGGAACCGCTGGTGCGCCTCGGTGTAATAGCGTAGCGAGTCTGCAAAGCGTCCCATGACCCGGGAAACGCCTCCCAGGGCACAGAGGGCGTAGGCCGCACCGCTCGGCTCTTCTGCCTGTTCAAAGAGGTGAAAAGCCCGTTCAAAGAGCTCTACCGCGTCCAGAAGCTCTCCCTGCACCCGCAACGCCCCGCCTTTGGCCCACAGGGTATAAGCCAGGCCCACCCTGTCCCCTTCCTGTTCATAGTGCTGTATGGCCTGGTCGAAGCAGTGGAGGGCGGCAGAGAAGTTCCCCAGGGCCCGCCAGGCCATGCCCTCACCGACCAGGGCATCGGCCACAGCCATTTCCTCTCCCTCCTCCTGGGCGAGACGACCGGCAGCCTGGTACTCGCCCAGGGCCTGGCGAAAGCGCCCCAGCAGGCGGAGACAGTGTCCTTTGGCCAGCCGACAACTGAGAACCCCTTCCTCCTCTTTTTCTCTTCGGAAAGCCTGTTCTGCCTGGCGGTACAGCGCTAGTGCTTCCTGAAAGCGGCTCTGGGCTCGTCTCCGTTCGGCCTCTCGCCAGAGGGAAGTGCTCCTTTTTGCACACCGATCAGCCATCGTTCACCCCCCATGGAGGGAAGAGGAAGCGGGTCACACCAGCGTCCACCGTGACCCTGGAGGACCTGTTGGGCTTCCTCGAGTTCAACCCGATACTTTTCTCCTTTTTCCAGCAACAAGATCCCCTGTGGTTGGAGCAGGGGAAAGGCCAGTTCCAGCAGCAGGCGTATGGATCCCACTCCTCGGCTGACCACCACCTCGTAG
>RFHZ01000688.1 GCA_003696125.1 Nitrospinota bacterium | reverse complement strand
TGGCAAAGGCTTCTGCTTCCGACTTCTCCCGGAGCAGCTTATCACTCCGTACCTTTTGCAGATAGAGAAACTGCTTTTCATTGGACGGAGTTGCCGGCACGGCCAATCCTTTGGGCAGGAGGTAGTTCCGGCCATACCCTTTACTCACCTCGACAATCGTTCCGGCTCGTCCCAAAGCAGGGATATCCTGTTTTAAGATGACGCGCATCCCACCCATCCTTTTCTCCTTTCCCTTCCATCCTTAGCAGCTTTGTCGGGTCTTTAGACCGCTTTAGGTTGTATACGCCGAAAATTGACCCACAGGTCAAATACGCCTAATCCTGTGACGACAAATAAGAATACCGGTTGAATCACCAGGAGCAGGTAGCCCACGATGCGTAACAGGAGAGGGATCTTGGTCTTCTCGAAGTAGAAGTGGACGATAACCAGTCCCTGTAAGAGATAGCAGAAGAGCACCACCAGCAAGAGGTTGCGGGCGAGGAAACGGAGCGAGGCCAGGGGAAGAAAGGAGAAGAAGCCGGTAACAATAAGACTCCAGATGAAATAGTCTGGTAGACTCCAATGGGAAAGGGTAAAGGGGGGAAAGCGAGCCCCTGTACCCCACTTTTCCCATACGCTCCGCCCTACCAGATAGGTCAGGGTGCTGTTGATCAGGGCACCGATAATCACCAGAGCAGGGAAGATATAGACGAAGATATCGATAATCCTCTCCAGGTATTCCTGGAGAGATGCTGCCTGTTCCTCTTCCTGGTCTTGCTCTTGGTAGAAGCTGCTCATCTGGGTAACACTCGCCCTGAGTTCCTCTCGCAGTACCGTCATCGGTTTGGCCTGTTGGGCATTGAAGTAGAAGAGGAGCAAGAGAAGCCCCAGGCCCAGAGACAGACCGGCAGCGGTAAGGATACTCGGTTCAGGAGGCCAGCCCCTACGCAGGGTTTCGGTCAGGATCAGGGCGGTGAGGCCGTACTCGACGACAAACAATCCCCCTCTCTCTATGCCGGCCAGAAGAACCACCCCTATCGTTACCACTCCCACCCCGATCAGACCGCTCTTCCTCCCGCCGTAGAGGAAGGAGAAAAGGAGTGGAACAGCAGAGAAGAGGCTGAGCACGGTGCCCAGCAGCGGCACGTAGACTCCTGCCAGAAACAGCAAGAATGAGAGCAGGGAGGTTATCCCTCCCACCGTTACTGTCGTGTAACGTACAGGAATGCCCACCACGCGCCTCCCTTCTGCTAGACTCGACGGGGAGCTTCTGGCTGTTGCAGGTGACCTTATCTCTCCACGGTAAAAGGCATCAGGGCGATGTTTCTGGCCCGCTTGATGGCAATGGTTAGCTGGCGCTGGTGCCGGGCACAGTTTCCCGAGATCCGGCGCGGGATGATCTTCCCTCGTTCCGTGATCAGGCTGCGTAGTCGCTTGACATCTTTATAGTCGATCTGGTCGATTTTATCCGCACAGAAGCGACAGATCTTCTTCCGCTGAAACCGTCTGGTTCGAACCGCCACTCTCGATCTCCTCCTATATTAAAATGGAATATCCTCTTCTTCCGGAGGAGGGATCTGCTCTAAAGGGGTATCGAAGCTCTCCGGTTCTCCCCTCCCTCCTCTGGGCATGAACTGGACCCGGTCGGCAATCACCTCATGCTTGCTCCGTCTCTGGCCATCTTCCCCCTCCCAGCTCCGCCATTGCAGGCGGCCTTCGACCAGGACCAGCCGCCCTTTGCTGAGGTATTCACCACAGCTCTCCGCCTGCTTTCCGAACACCACCACATCCACAAAGCAGACATCATCCTTCCACTCATCCCCCTGTTTGATGCGGGTATTCACTGCCAGGCCTAATCGGGTGACCGCCAAGCCGCTCGGGGTATACCGCTGCTCTGGATCGCGGGTCAGGTTCCCCAGGAGATAGACCTTATTTAGACTGACCATCAAAGAGTCTCCTCTACTGGCTTGGGCTCTTCTGTTTCTTCCCTCTCTTCTTCTCTTACTGCTGGGGTCTCCTCTTCTCCTGCCTCCTCTTCTTCTGTCTCTTCTCCCTCTGCTTCTGGGCTAACCGCTTTCTCCTCCTCTTCCTCTTCTTCGAAGTCGGTGATATCATCGGGAGGAGTCACGGTTTCGGCCGGCTCTTTCTCTAGACGGACGGTCAAAGCGCGCAGCACGTTGTCCATCAGCCGATAGTTGCGTTCCAGCTCGGTAACCAGGGCGGGTGTTCCCCAGAAGCGCAGCAAGAGATAAAACCCGTATTTCTGTTTCTTCACCGGATAGGCGAGCTTCTTCTTGCCCCACTTCTCTACCTTAGAGAGCTGGCCTTCCATCCGGGTAATGATTTCGGAAAAGCGACTAATCTGGGCATCAATCTGCTCATCGTCCAATTCAGGATGGATAATGAGAAGGCTTTCGTATAACCGCATGCTTTTCACCCCCTTTATACGCGCAACGCTGTGATCAATATCCTCTCCTCTCCAGGATTTGCTAAGCCCGCTCTCGTCGTCTCTCTCCTCATACCGCATCGATCTGCCGGTTTCCTTCCAGCCCAAGTGCACCAGGAGCATAAGCCGGCTCCAATCTGGGGAGAGGGTAGCAAATAACCTCCTGAAAATCAAGGGAAAACCTCTGGAGACCCCCTTCACCCTTTCCGGAATGAAAAAGAGGATAGGGCCTGCCCTTCCCTACCCTCTCTCCGGTATACATCCCAGTGAAAACCGTTCTTCGATTGACGATTTCAGGCTAGAGAAAAAGGGGAGCTAAGACCAGAGACACCACCGACATCAACTTGATCAAGATGTTCATGGATGGTCCAGAGGTGTCTTTGAAGGGATCACCAACCGTATCCCCTACCACCGCCGCTTTGTGGGCTTCCGAGCCTTTCCCCCCCAGGTTTCCTTTTTCGATATATTTCTTGGCATTATCCCAGGCTCCTCCTCCGTTAGCCATCATGAGGGCGAGCAGCACTCCGGTCACCGTGGCCCCAGCCAGCATTCCTCCTAAGGCCTCTTTCCCTAAGAGGAAACCGACAATGACCGGAGAGAGGACCGCTACCAGGCCGGGGAGGATCATCTGTTGCAAGGCCGCGGTCGTGCTGATGGCCACACACCGGGCCGAGTCTGGCTTGGCCTTTCCTTCCATCAAGCCAGGGATCTCCCGGAATTGTCGGCGGATCTCCTGCACCATTTTAAAGGCCGCCTTCCCCACCGAGGTCATGGTGGTTGCTGCCACAAAGAAGGGGATGATCCCTCCTAGCAAAATACCGATGACCACCGCCGCCTTGGTCAGGTCGATCGTCTCCAGGTTCACCGCTTTGGTATAAGCCGAGAAGAGGGCCAGGGCGGTCAGGGCGGCCGAGCCGATGGCAAACCCTTTCCCGATGGCCGCGGTGGTGTTGCCGAGGGCATCCAGGCTATCGGTGATGGCCCGGGTTTCTGGACCGAGTCCGGACATCTCTGAGATGCCACCGGCATTATCGGCAATGGGACCGTACGCATCGACCGACATGGTGATCCCGACGGTGGAGAGCATCCCCACGGCGGCCACACTTACCCCGTACAGGTCTCCGAAGCGGGAGGCGATATAGATCCCGATAGCGATGATGATCACAGGAAGGGCTGCACTCTCAAAGCCCACGGCCAGACCGGTGATGATGTTGGTGGCCGGACCGGTACGTGAGGCTTCGGCGATGCGGCGGATGGGACGGGAAGCGGTATAGTACTCGGTAATGAGACCGATAAGAATCCCGGTCAAGGCTCCGGCCAGTATCGCCCAGAAGATATCTGCCCCGGTAACGGTCAGTCCATTCGCCGAGGTCCCGGAGAGTCCCATGTTCCTGGTAATCAGATAGGCCAGGAGCAGGAAGAGGATGGTGCTGATGAAGGTCGAGTAGCGGAGAGCAGCAGCCGGGCTCAACTTCTCCAGCACTTTGATCGACAGGATACCGACGACCGAAGCGAACAGGCCGGACATGACCAGGTAGAGGGGGAGCGACATCCAGGCCAGGCGATCCCCTGCCCCGATAGCAGCGGTGGCACCGATGGCGATGGTAGCGATCACCGAACCGACATAGGATTCAAAGATATCTGCCCCCATCCCGGCCGTATCACCGACACAGTCCCCCACATTATCGGCAATGACCCCCGGGTTGCGGGGGTCATCTTCGGGGATTCCTGCCTCCACCTTGCCCACCAGATCCGCCCCCACATCGGCGGTCTTGGTGTAAATCCCTCCCCCGACC
>RFHZ01000069.1 GCA_003696125.1 Nitrospinota bacterium | reverse complement strand
CTCTTTATGGAAAAAGGTATATATCGCCTCGGCCAGCGGACGGGTGATGCCCTCCACCTCTTCCAGTGCTTCCAGGCTCGCCTCCTGGATGCGCTTCAGGCTCCCAAAATGCCGGAGCAGTTGCTGTTTTCTCTTCTCCCCGATTCCCGGAATCTCATCGAGGGGAGAGCGAAAGATATCCTGTCGCCGCAGTTGCTTATGGTAGGAGATGGCAAAGCGATGCGCTTCATCCCGGATCTGCTGGAGGAGATGCAAGAGGGGGGAATGGGACGGAAAGGTGACCGGATTCTTTCGCTGGGGGAGAAAGATCCGCTCTTCACTCCGCTCCACCACCTTCCCCTTCCGGTTCCCCTGCACCCGGCTCTTGGCTATACTGATCAGGTCCGGCTCCTCGATCCCCAGCTCCCACAAAACAGAGAGGGCGATGTTGAGCTGCCCTTTTCCCCCATCCACCATGATCAGATCGGGGAGGTCATCCTCCTCGAGAGCACGTCGATACCGTCTCCCCAAGACCTCGGCCATCATGGCATAGTCATCCGCTCCCCGCACCGTCTTGACCTTGAAACGCCGGTACCGGGTCTTGTCCGGCCTCCCGTCCTGGAAGGTAACCATCGACCCCACGGCCTGGGTCCCCATGATGTTTGAGATATCAAAACACTCGATACGACGGGGAAGGTGCTTGAGGCGGAGTTTCTGCTGGAGTCCTTCCAGCACGCCTTCTACCGAATCCTTCTTTTCCCGGGATTTTTGAAAGGCCAGTCGGGCATTCTTGTTCGCCATCAACACCAGCTGGTGCTTCTCCCCGCGCTGGGGGACGAGCAGGGAGACCTTGTGTCCCCGGCGTTCGGTGAGGAGCGCTTCCAGGGCGTCCTGCTCTTCGATAGGGCAGGGGAGCAAGACCTCTTGCGGCAGGGAGGTGGCCTGCGCGTAGTACTGGTTGAGGTAGGAGCCCAGGATCTCCGGCAGCACCTCCAGTTCGGCATGCACGCCGGAGGTGAGAAAGGTGGCCGGGAGTCGAAACGATTCGGCATCTCCCCCCAGCAGCTTCCCTTCCCGGATCACCAGGCGCTGGATCACCAGGTCTCCCCCTTCCTGGTAGTACCCGAACACATCCTGATCGCGCAGGTGCACCGACATCACCTTCTGGCGCTCTACGGTCCGCTCGATCGCCTGGATCCGCCGGTAGATCCTGCCCGCCTCCTCAAAGCGGAGCGCTTCAGAGGCCTCGTGCATCTGGGCCTTCAAGCGCTTGAGCAGTTCGGTGCTGTTCCCGCGCAGGAGCAGGATGACCTGATCCAGCAGTTCCCGGTATTCCTCGGGGGTGGTCAGCCCCTCGATACACGGGCCCACGCAGCGGTTGATCTGGTAGTAGAGGCAGGGACGGGTCCGGTTCCTGAACACCGTATCGCTACAGGAGCGGATGGGAAAGAGCTTGTAGATGGAGCGGAGCGTTTCACGCACCGCCTGGCTGGAGGCGTAGGGACCGAAGTAGAGGGCACCGTCTGGCTGGGGACGCCGGACCACGGTGAGTCTGGGCCACGGTTCGCGTCGATCGAGTCGCAGGTGCACGTAGTCCTTATCATCCCGGAAGTAGACGTTGTAGCGGGGACGGTGCTCCTTGATCAGGGTGTTTTCTAAGATCAGGGCCTCTTTCTCCGTATCGGTGATGATGACATCGATATCGTGTACGGCCGGGATGAGGAACTTGATCCGATAGCGGCCATCCCCAGACTGTCGAAAGTAGGAGCGCACCCGGTTGCGGAGGTTCTTGGCCTTCCCGACATAGAGGATCGTCCCCTCCCGGTTCTTCATCAGGTACACCCCGGGATGCTGGGGGATCTGCTCGATCTTGGTGCGGATATCGATCATCCTACCTCCAGGGCTTTCTCTTCCAGGCGAAAGATGCGATCCCGGATCTCGGCCGCCTTCTCAAAATCGTATCGATCCGCGGCGGCTCGCATCTCCTTTTTCAGCCGGGCAATCAGCTCCCTCCGTTCCTCCTCGCTCAGATAGGCTTCCTCCTCTTCTGCGGCCAGTGGCACCGTGACATAATCCGCCTCGTACACCGGGTAGAGACTCTGGCTGACCGCCTTCATCACGCTCTCCGGCGTGATCCCATGCTCCTCATTGTATCGCCGCTGGATCTCCCGGCGGCGATTCGTTTCGCTGATCGCCCGCTGCAGCGATCTGGTCATCACATCGCAGTACATGATGACCTGGCCGTGTACATTGCGGGCGGCCCGGCCGATGGTCTGGATCAGGGAGCGCTCGGAGCGGAGATACCCCTCTTTGTCCGCATCGAGAATGGCGACCAGCGAGACCTCCGGGATATCGAGTCCCTCACGCAGGAGATTGATCCCGATCAGCACGTCAAACTTGCCCAGGCGCAGGTCACGGATGATCTCGTGTCGTTGCAGCGTATCGATATCGGAGTGGAGGTACTTGACCCTGATCCCCAGCTCCTGGTAGTAATCGGTCAGGTCTTCGGCCATCCGTTTGGTCAGGGTAGTCACCAGGACCCGTTCCCGGCGTTTCACCCGCTTGCGGATCTCGTTGAGGAGATCATCCACCTGCCCCTGTACCGGCTTTACGATCACCTCTGGATCCATCAGACCGGTCGGGCGAATGATCTGCTCCACCACCCGTCCCTGGCTCTTCTGGAGCTCATAGTCGCCCGGGGTTGCCGAGACATAGATGACCTGGTTGACCAGGCTTTCAAACTCCTCGAAGGTCAGGGGACGGTTGTCTAGGGCAGAAGGGAGACGGAAGCCGTACTCGACCAGGGTCTCCTTGCGGGAACGATCCCCCCGGTACATGCCCCCGATCTGGGGGATAGAGACATGGCTCTCGTCGATGAAGAGGAGGAAGTCGCGGGGAAAGTAGTTGAGCAAGACCCAGGGCGGTTCACCCGGCTGGCGGCCATCGAGGTGACGCGAGTAGTTCTCGATCCCGTGGCAGAACCCCATCTCCCGCAGCATCTCGATATCGAAGCGGGTGCGCTGTTCCAGGCGTTGCGCCTCGAGCAGCTTGTTCTGGGCAATCAGCTCCCGCAGCCGTTCTTCCAGCTCTGCTTCGATCCCTTCTATGGCCCGCAACAGGTTTTCCCGCGTGGTGACGTAATGGCTGCCCGGATAGATGGCCACCTTGCTCAGCCGGCGCAGGGTCTTGCCGGTAAGGGGATCGATCTCGGAGATACTCTCGATATAGTCACCAAAGAACTCGATACGGATGGCCCGCTCTTCCTCGTACGCCGGGAAGATATCGACCACATCCCCCCGGATGCGGAATGTGCCCCGGTGGAAATCGGTATCGTTGCGCTGGTATTGGATCTCGACCAGCTTGGCCAGGATCTCGTCGCGGGGCACCTCGAGCTGATCCTGGAAGAGGACGAGCATGGAGCGGTAGTCTTTGGGGGAGCCGAGACCGTAGATACAGGAAACGCTGGCCACCACGATCACGTCGCGTCGTTCCAGCAACGAGCGCGTGGCCGAATGGCGCATCTTGTCGATCCGATCGTTGATCGAGGCATCCTTTTCGATATAGGTATCGGTGGATGGGATATAGGCTTCTGGCTGGTAGTAATCGTAGTAGCTGACAAAGTACTCGACCGCATTGTGGGGGAAGAGCTCACGG
>RFHZ01000687.1 GCA_003696125.1 Nitrospinota bacterium | reverse complement strand
TATCGGGACCGACTTTACCGTCAGCAGCGATACCACCATTTCCTTCCACGTTCCCCCTGCGGCCGGTGTGGACAACATCGTGGTCAACGCCCTCTCCCTGGAATCGCTCGACTTTCCCAGCGATCAGAACCGGACCAAGACGATGGTGCGGATCAATGGCATACCCACCAGCCGGTACCGCTATGTGGACAGCCAGAACATCCAGATCCTGGCAGGAGCCGGGCTCCAGGACGGGGATGTGGTCACCGTCGACTATGATCTGGGCGCTTTTATCCCCAGTTTCCGGGTGACCTCCTTAGCCCTTGATCCAGATCCCTCGGTCAGCGAACCGGCCGACAACCGTATCCTCTATGCCGGCACCCAGGGAGCGGGGGTCTTCCGCTCGGTGAATGGAGGATTCAGTTGGGCAGAGATCAACAACGGGTTGAGCAACTTCAACATCCTCTCCCTGGTGGCCCTGGATAAGGACACGGTATACGCCGGCACCTTTGGGGGAGGGGTTTTCCGTACCTTCAACGCCACCGATACGGTTCCCCTGTGGTGTCCGGTGAACGACGGGCTGGCGGCGAGTGTGGTCAACACCCTGGCCACCGATGGCACGCGGGTGTATGCGGGAACGGCCCTGGGTGGCATCTTCCTCCTCACCGATGGCACCTCGGGAGGAGCCACCGACTGTACCGGGGTGGCCGCCACCTGGACCGCGGCTACCACCAATGTCAACGCCAGCGATGTCCTCAACACCTTTGTTACCGATATCGTGATCGATCCCACCGATTCCACCATCCTCTATGCGGCGACCCTGGGAGACGGGACGCGCAGCATCGAGGGGAATGCTCCAGAGGGAGGCGTCTTCATCAGTACGGACAGCGGGGTGACCTGGACCCGGATTCCGACCCTCCCTGCTGGTGAACTCTCCCTCCCCCCGGATGATCTGCCTGACAACCGGGTTTACTCCCTCGGTATTTCTGCAGCCGATCCTGGTACCGTTTACGTGGGGACGGCGGGAAGGAATGTGGTCAGGCTGGATCCAACGACCCCCACCTTTGAGGTGATCAACGGCACCGCCCCCAATGCCCTGACCAACAACATCTTCACCACCGGGACGGTGCTCTTCTCCGGTCACACCCAGATCACGATCATACCCCTTGCCGATTCCTTCCAGGGGTTTGGAGGGTTTGGGAGCATATTCAATCAGGGCTCCCAGAACTTTATCTATACCGTTACCGATCAGAATGGGAACCCGCTCACGGCCGGAACCCTCATCAGGGCAGAAGTCAGCGCAGGGAGCCTGTTTGGCGATACCACCGTTACCATCCCCGATGTACAGGGGGGCTTTACCGTCTTCGGTCTCACCTGGACCAACGACACAGAAGAAACGAAGAATATCGCCGCTACCCTGAGTATCACGGTTACCTCACCCGAAAATGGAGACGCAACGGCCCTGATCAGCCGCACCCTCATCAAACCGGTAACCATTACGCCGAGCAGTGGTGAGGTGCCGGCAGACGGAGGAAACTTCAACTTTACCGTTACCGGCGGGTCGGATACGAGCTACACCGTTGTCTCGGACGACGGGAGTTTAAACACCGTGGCGTTTGTCGGTCAAACGGTGACCCTCACTGTAGGGGCTAATCCTCTCACTGAGGAGAGGACCATAACCATCACCGCCACCGATCGCATCACCGGAAGCCAGGCCTTTGCCACCGTGACCCAGGCCGCACCAGAGTAAGAGAGAGGAGTTGCTGCTGGTCTTCTCCCTACGATTCCGCCCTGGTCTTGCCACGGCTGGAAGCGCGTGAGGTGGTCTGCTCGCCTTCCGCTGCAGGGTTTTCCGCAGGAGCCGACTCCGCTCCAGAAGAAGCGCGTTGCTTTTGTCGCCTCTTGGCCGCCATGCGCTGTCCCAGCTTCAAGCGGATGGCCGTCTCTCTTCGTTTCTCAGATACATCCTTGGCGGAAAGGGGATGCCGGAGAGGAATACCGTACCGGATCCGGTAGTCACGGGGGGTGAGGTTGTGCAGGGCCAGGTGCTTGGCGCTCAACTGCTTGAAGGTCTGTCCGCACACCAGACAGGTGATGCTGTGCTCCTGAATAGAGCGCAGCGGGTCGGTCTGGACGATCTCTTTCACCTCTTCCGGTATTTCCGCTTTGGGCAGGAATTGTGCTTCACTCCGGCTGACCTCTTGTAAGGCGGCAAACGTCTCTTTCAGCATGTGCGTAATCTCTTCCACCGTCATGTTCCGGGTTCCTGCCTGTTGCACCACAATTTCCTGGGCCATCTCCGTTAACGTCTTGGGCATAATCTGTTACCTCCTTGTAGAAGTTGTCTTAAAGCAAACTATAGATTCTGTCTCGGCTTAGGAATAGGATCTCTTCTCTGAGCTTATTTGCTTGTCTTCGTCGCAACAGGAGCCATCCACCTTTCTACGACCACGGTGCGGTTTTCCGCATCGTAAAATCCTCGCGTCCGGGCTTTAGGGCTATTCACCGCCTCCTGAGCCATCATTTGAATGGAGCAATCCCTCGGGTAAGAACCTGTAGGATGTTGGGGGTATTTCGATTCCAGAGAGATTATGTGTACTAAAAGAGCATATAAATAGAATTCTACTTAACCTAACCATAGTATAACATCAAATGATGTCATTGCAAATAAAAAAACCTATCAGGGGACTTTTTAGGTCTCACCGGTTGGAAGAGGGGAAAGGCTTCATCGAGGCCTTCCCTCACAGCGGTGCTCTTTACGTCCATTTTTTTCTAAACTGATGCCGTAAACTTGCCGATAGGAGTACTAACAAATAGGACTGCTAACATCTGCTCTTCAACAGGAAGGGACGAGGTGGATAGCACCTCGAGCGATTCAGGCCAGGAGGTGGGCTGAACGCAGCCGTGTGGGGAAGGAGGGAAACGATGAACCCCTCTTGCCGGGAGAGCGCGTTCACAACCAATGAACTCTTAGTCGTCCTGATAATCGTTGGACTCCTTGCGGTGTTTACCACACCCAGCCTGAGTCGGTGGCTTTCTCACTTCAATCTGAACTCAGCGGCCAGAGATATCGCCTCTGAACTCCAACTCGCTCGGCTCAAAGCGATTGCCCAAAATACTCCTTTCCGGATCAGTTTTGATACCCAAAACAAGAGCTATCAGGTAGAGCGAGAGGTGTCACCCGGTACATGGGAGAGGGTAGGGACGGCGAACACCCTCCCGTTAAGAGTGCATTTCAGACAGGTGACAGCCGCACCGGTTTTTCACCCCAACGGAACGGCAACAGGGAGGACAGCCATTACTTTACAAGATGCGCAGGGGACGCACACCATATCGATTATCGTCTCTCCCACCGGCTATATCAGGATAGAGTGAGGCAATGCACCAGAGAGTCGATATCCTGTCAAAAAGCTGGACCACTACGCGGCAGAATGCGTCTGTAATCTGGAGAGTAAGACTCCTCGGGGGACAGAAGCATCTCTGCGAGGGCCAGGGCAGGAGAAGGGAGAGCGGGTTTACCCTGATCGAGGTCACGATTGCATTGCTCATTCTTACCGTGGCCCTCCTGGGGTTGGCCTCTATGGTTATAGCGGTCATCAAGTATGGCGATTATAGTAAAAAACGGACCATTGCCATTACCCTGGCGCACAATAAAATGGAAGAGATAAAGAGGATAGCCCTGACTACTCCGCTCACGGATGCCGATAACTCCATAGAGAGTAACCTGGATGAAAACGGGGTAGCAGGGGAGGGAATATTCACCAGGACCGTAACGATCACCGGTGGAGCCGGTCAGTTGACCCTGCTGACCGTTACGGTAACATGGCGGGACACGACGACGCATGCCGTGACCTATCGCACCTTGATCAATCAATAACTATGGAACGTTATCACCTCCAGGACACCGGTTTTACCCTGATAGAGCTCCTGATCGCCATGGGTATCAGTCTCCTGCTCCTTGCCGGCATTTACAATTTCTGTATTTCTCAGGTAAAGACCTATGCCGTGCAAGACCAGCTCGTCGAGATGCAGCAGAATGCCAGAATGGGACTTGACCTCCTCGTCAGAGCCCTGGAGGTGGCTGGCTATGATCCTCTAGAGACCCGTGCCTTTGGTATTACAAGGGACGACTTTCTGGCGAGTAATGATGCCGAGCTGGCTCTGACTACTGACCGTGAGCTCTATTTTACCGCGGACTGGAATGAAAACGGGAGCATTGACAACAGTGCAGACGAGCGTTTCGGTTTTCGGGTGAACTCCCATAGTCTCCAACAGGCGCTTATCTCTCCTGCTGATGGGCAGATCAGCGCCTGGCAAAGTGTTGTCGAGAATATTGAGAGTATGACCATCACCTATACATACGCTGATGGGACAGAGAGTGCAGACGTTGGGTTGCCCGATAACAGCCTTCCCGGGAGGACGCTCCATGATATCAGGATGGTGACCATCACCATCACGGCAAAGACCCGGCAACCCGACTACGGCTATACCCACCCGACCCTGGGAGACCACTACAGGCGAATCACCCTGACGGCAAAGGTCCTCTTAAGAAATCAGGGATAGGCGAAAGGAGGAGACAGATGAGAGAGGTGTGGCAACGTGATGAGGCCGGCGCAGCGCTCATCACAGGGTTGATCATCATGACGGGCCTCGCTGTGCTGGGAGCAGCGGCCTTCTTTACCGCCGATATAGACCGCCTGATAACCAAGAATTATGAAGGGAGTATCCAAGCGCTCTATGCCGCTGAAGCAGGAGCAGAGAAGGTATTTAACGCCTTCAAAATGGGAGATACCACCGGCGATGGTGCAGTCGATGGAAACGATACGGCAAATACCGATAACGATCTTGACGGCGATGGCACCATCGATTTCCTGCAGGTTTTCGCGAACAAAGAGGACATCGGGTCTGACGACAACCGGATTGTGGTCAACAGCGGTGACACCCGCGCCTTCATCTGGGTCGATGCGTCTGAGGCCCCGACCCTGGTGTATATCCATTCTCGGGGCAATCCGGCTGGCACGAAGAATCGGAAGGACATAACCCTTGCCCTGACCACCAGTGGAGCAAACATCATCAATGGGGCGTTGAACAATGCTCCATGAGAAGAACATAAAAGCAGAGGAGAGGGAGAGATGAAGAAGAGATGGCAGCATCCTGTACTCATATCCCTTGTATGCGCCGTTTTTCTCTTGGCTTTTGGCCATGGGGTGCCTTTTTTCCAGGCCTTTTCCCCGCAAGGCTTGACCAAGAAGGTCTTTGCCGAAGACGAAGATAAGGACAAGGATAAGGACAAGGATAAGGACAAGGATAAGGATAAGGACACCGATGGGGATGAAGGGGGAGGAGGAGAGGATGTCGGAGGGTGTAACCGCAATGGGAAGATCACCCTGGATGCCTCTCGCTCGTTGATTCAGGGGGGAGGAACGGTATGGTCGAACAACCAGCTCGATCATGGAATGAGTGCTTCTAAAACGCTTCACGTATCGTTAAGAACCGGGGGGAATCTCACCACAGTGATCAATACGCCTGGGGACGATGGGGTCCTGGCAGAAACACAGGCCGAATTTCAAAATACCAAACAGATCTATACCGACCTCGCACAGCCAGGAGGGCTTGGTCGGCTCACGTACTTCGATAATCCGTCAAATCAACTGTTTGATTTTAATCGGTACAAAGCCGCAGCCATAGCGACCAATAATACCCTTTCCTGGAGTGAATTCGAGAGTAGAGTCGTCAACGAGGAACAACTCTATGGGATTGTCTATGTGACCCTCGATGCCAGCGCTGGGGAGAAGACCCTGCAGACGGGCAGTATTAATGTGAAAGGGACTTTAGTCATCGATTTGATCAACGGGTCTCCCTCTTACAAGGTAAAGATCGAAATTCCGATCAATATCAATCCAGTTGTCAGTCCCACGACCGGGACAGCGATTTTGAGTCCTACCGACTTCGATGCCTGGAGTATAGCGGCTGCAACACGGACGAGCACTGAAGCCCCCTTCCCGTGGCCGAGCGGATACCAGAGCGCCTGGGACGAAATCGCCACCGCTCATGCCTCGAAGGATCCCAGAGGGGTTCCTCTGGCCGGGTATAAAACTTTCGGGCAGCATGAAGACATGCCGGCCTTAATGTATTCAGGAGGGATTGTGGATATTCATCATGCGGCGAATATCTCGGGGGTGGTCTACACCCCCGACTTTGTGGAGATAGAGCAGAAACAGAAGAACGGTGAGGTACAGTACGTTAACGGGGCCGTGGTGGCAGGCAGCGGTATCTACTTAGAATCGTCGAGCTGCGGGGGAGGGATTGCGGTCGTCTACGATCCGGATACGGTCGACTCGCTGCGGGTAACTCCTTCTCCCTCTTCCTTAAAGCGGTTTGCCTGGAAGAGCGAATAGGGAGAAGATCTCCTATCTACTCTACTGAAAGGCTGAAGGGCAAGGAGGCATGCACAGACACCGGGTAGTGCTGTTTCTCATTGGCACAAGCCTTAGCATTGCCCAGTTTATCATGATCCGGGATCTGGTCACCGTATTATACGGTGAAGAGGTGGTCATCATCCTGGTGACCACCTCATTTTTTTTCGGCTTATCAATCGGTTATGTCTTTTCGCTCCTCTTCTCCGAACGGGTATTTAAAATCCTGCTTGTCCTTTCGCTGTTTTTGCATTTAACCTTCCCTTACTCTTATCGCTACCTGGCAGCTTATATCAGCACCCTGGATATGAGTGGCTATGCGTATGGAGCATGGCTACTGGCCTATGCTTTGATTTTTAATGCCATTTTTGCCACATTCCTCCCCCGTTTTATCTCACAACGGGATGGAGAAACCGAGCGCTTGTGGAACCTGAAGGTTTTTTATACGCTGGAAATTCTGGGTTTCATGGTCGGCTTCTTTCTGGTGAGTCTCCTCTGGAACAGGAGGCTGGTGTATCTGCTGCTCTGCTATTGGATGATACTGGCAATACTCTTACACCTTATCCTCACCAACAGGGGCTTAACGGTGATCTATGTCGGCACTGCCCTCCTCACCGGGGTATTCCTGCCCACCATAGATCTCCACAGCACGGCGATGCTGTACAGGTACAAGCATGGCCTAAGAGGAGCCCGGGCCCTCTTTTCCATAAACTCCCCTTATCAGAAGGTTGAAGTGATAGAAGATGCTCAAGGAGGCCGCCACCTCTATCTCGATGGGTTAGAGAATTTAAACTCGACCGACTTAGCGGTCCTCAACTACTATATTGCAACGCTTCCCGCCAGCCTCATCCGGCCTGAAAAGAGCCTGTTGATCGGCAACGGTACCCTCTCCTCGGTCCAGAGCGTCTCTCAGTTTTCCCACCAGGTGATCTCCGTAGAGCTGGATCCAGGGGTACTGCTTGCCGGGAAACAGTTTTTTACCAATCCGGCCGGGCTGAGGGCTCTCAAACACTGGAGACTTTACGTAGATGACGGAAAACATTTTTTGCGGAGAAATCGGGATACCTATGACTTGATCATCATGGATATCCCCTCACCATTGACCATACAGGAAGCGTATCTGCATACCGTTGAGTTCTATCGGATCGCACAGAAGCGGCTGAACCCTGATGGCGTCATCGCTGTCCAGTTGAGCGGCCCTTTGCAGCGTAACAACCGAACCCCGGCCCGAGTGGTGGCCGCCTTGCGGCAGGTATTCCGGGAGGTCATGGTGATACATAGTGATAAGGCTGATCGGAGTTTCGCCTATGCGTCGATGCACCTCCCTTTTGGAAAAGGAGAACTCCTGGAAAAAGGGGAGAGTTACGAAAGGAGAATAAAGATCGTTACGCCTTCCCAGCTAGACGCCTATCTCACCCAGGCGGTACCGCTATCCGTAGACAGAATGGATTTGGTCTTACGACGTGGATTAGAGAGGTTTATGGATAGGTATTTTGAAGATGATTAGCTTTGTCATTTTCTCTTTTCTCAACGGTCTCTATTTTTCTGTGGTACAGTTTAGTTACTTCTTTATATTACAAACAAACATTTCTTCAACATATATTACCTATATGACTGTTGTTATAGCCTGGATGGTGGGGGTCCTGGCAGGTTTATGGTTTGAGAAGATTACCGTCGATACTCTCATCGTTTCTGGGGTCATAAGTTACTATGGAGTCTATGAGCTGGTCGTTCACGATCCTTTCTCTCCTCTGGGACTCCCCCTGGCTGCGTTAGGGGTGAGCATCACCGGTATGTGGGCCGGACGGTTTTTCGTAGTGATGTTACCGCTGTGGCAGCAAACGGATAGACTGTTTTTCCATGAGAACAACGGATTTCTGGTCGGTATCGTCGCTACGTTCGTTGGCTTTACCCTCTTAGGGCGAGGATTCATCCTGTGGACCCCTTCTCTGAGCGCTGCCCTCTTATTCCTGGGCATGCGATGGCTTATCCGAATCGACCATAGGAAAGAGAACGATAAGGAAAAGGTTGCGGAAGAAGGTGACTAAAAATTAACTTACCGCTTACTGCAGGGGGCGGCGGAGAGGAGAGCGTGAAGCTATCCGGTGGCGTGGACCGGCCATCCAGATACCGAGTGCGCCGAGACAGACGCTGACCAGCAGTAGTTGCAAAGAGAGGGTATAGTTTCCCAGGCGGTCGTACAGGTACCCACCGGTATAGGCACCTACAGCCCCTCCCAGTCCAAAACCGATCTCCAGTATGCCCAGGATCCGGCCGAGAGAGTTGCCGGGAAAGAGATCGGCCAGGGTCGCCGCGTAGATGGGACCCATGGAACCGTACCCCAGCCCGTAGAGGAGGACAAAGGCATAGAGCATCCAGGGAGCAGAGGTGTCCTGCACCAGGAGGAAGAGCAGGATACCGACAAAGGCGGCTCCGCTTCCCAGGGTATACCCGACTTCCCGTCCTACCCGATCGGAGAGGGCGCCCCCCAGAATGCCACCGATGGAGCGGAGCAGGCCGACCATTCCGACCAGAGAAGCGGCGAGGATACGGCTATAGCCGGCATCAACGATATGGGCGGCCTGGTGGACGACCAGGGTGTTGGTGTGGAAGCTCAGGGAGAAGACGACCAGCGCCATCCACCAAAAAGCCCTGGTCCGCAGCGCCGTCCGTAAGGTCCAACCCGGGGAGGAGAGGGAAGAGGGAGGAGGAGCTGTTTTCTCTGCCGGTGGGGGCAGTCCATCCGGGTACTGGCCTACCTCGGCAGGAGAACGGCGGTGGAAGAGGGCGGTCGTGGGTACGACGACCCCAAAAACGATTCCTCCTAGGGCCAGAAAGGCAGCACGCCATCCCAGATGATCGATCATCACCTGGATCACCGGGGCCAGGGTCATCGTTCCCGCCCCGATCCCGGCCAGGGCCAATCCCCCGGCCAGGCCTCGCTTGCGGATGAACCATTTCGGGATCAACGACATGTGGGGAGCAAAGCCGAGGGTGTTCAGCCCGATGGCCATGATCACGCCGAAGAAGAGGTAGAGTTGCCAGATCATGGTGATGCGGCTGGCTGCAGCCAGTCCGATGGCGAGCAGGGTGGCTCCCAGCGGGAAAAGGATGCGCGGGCCAAAGCGGTCGATCAGCGTTCCGGTAACACCGGCAAAAAGCGCATGCATCACCAGGGCCAGGGAGAACGCTCCCGCTGTTTCCCCGCGTCCCCACCCGTACTCTTCCAGAATGGCTACATAGAACACGCCGAAGGAAAAGCGGATGCCGATGGTGAGAAAGAGGGTGAGGAAGGAGAGGGCAACGATGACCCACCCATAGTAAAATCGATACGCCTGTCGGGTCGGCATGGTCTGGTCGCGGGGTGAGAGCATTGCTCCGTATCTCGACGTTCCGTACTCTCTCGGGTCTCTCCGGTCTGGATACCGCAAAAACAGAAGTATTAAACCATGGAGCGCTACCGGTGTCAAGCGAGCCGTCACGCACTTTCTCCTTTTCTCTGCAGCCGTTTTATGGTATGTTGCCTATCGTTGCCGAGGTGATGCCATGCGGCATGTTTTTTCAGAGACGGCATAGTGATGCGATGCAGAACGTGGTTCAGATGACAGGACGATGATTACGGATGAGGGGGTAAAGATGCGCTTGAAAGACAAGGTGGCCGTGATAACAGGAGGAGGAAGAGGTATCGGTCGGGCGATCGCCCTGGCCTTTGCCCGGGAAGGCGCAGATGTCCTCGTTACGGCGCGAACAGCGACAGAGATAGAGCAGGTGGCGGCAGAGGTAAAGGCCTTGGGGCGCAGAGGGGTGGCCCTGCCGGTCGATCTGAGTCAACGCAATGCGGTCCCTGCCTTTCTGGAACAGGTCTTCTCACATTTCCCTAGCGTGCATATCCTGGTCAATAACGCCGGAATCGGCAGCGGGCAAAACCCCAAACCGATCATGGAATTTGACGATGCCTTCTGGGATCTTACCCTCTTTCTCAATCTGACCGTCCCTTATCTCCTCACCAAGGCCTTTCTCCCTAAAATGGTGGAGCAGGGATGGGGTCGCATCATCAACATCTCTTCTGTGGCTGGCAAGAGAGGGTTTCCATATGGAAGCGCCTACAGTGCTTCCAAACATGGGCTGATCGGTTTGACCCGGACGGCGGCCCTGGAAGTGGCTGCCACCGGGGTAACCGTGAACGCCATCTGTCCTGGTCCCATTCGTACCGCGATGCTGGCCAAGCGACTCCAGTTCGAAGCGGAACGACTCGGGATGACGGTTGAGGAGGTGGAGCGGACCCGTAACCCGATCCAGCGGCTCCTGGAGCCGGAAGAGGTGGCTGCACTGGCCGTATACCTGGCTTCGGAGGAAGCCGGAGGGATGACCGGTCAATCCTTGACCATTGCCGGGGGATCCATCATGCACTAGCGGGACGAGAGGCGCAAAACCTGCTATAATATAGCCCCAGAACCATACGAATGGCAGGGGGACTGTGCCCTGAAAGCCCCTTTCCTTCGTTCGTGATGGTGCTGTCCCCCTGGATCAGAACCTAAACCGTATGTTGGTAACAGGTGTGGATATAAATTTTCGGCACAAGGAAGGAGTATACATGAACTCAGAGATGCCCAAGCTCGATCTGAGTGAAAAAGGACGCAGCAAAGAGGGCGAAACGATATCGCTTAATCGTCGGCTCTTCATGCAACTGCTTGCCTACGGGAGTTGCCAGGATCCTGCTCCCCTGATAACCACCCTGCAGCAGGCCGGGGTCGATGGGGTGCTCTACGCGGATCTCAACGATCCGCAAGGGGTGGCCCTG
Source organism: Nitrospinota bacterium (assembly GCA_003696125.1). Lineage (GTDB taxonomy): Bacteria > Tectomicrobia > Entotheonellia > J063 > J063 > J063. The sequence goes on along the minus strand of RFHZ01000687.1, from coordinate 3,144 downwards.
CTCACCCTGCATGAGGATCCCGACTTCTTTGTGACTTCCCTGCGGGGGCTGCTCAACCAGCCCCCCTTTACCGGGCTTACTCCCAAACCAGAATATACGATGTTTGGCCGTACCTACGCCATCGGCTATGAGTCGAATCTGGAGGAGGTGCTGTTGAGGCGACCCCGCCGCAGGGTGCTCAATCCGAACTGGCCCTGGGCCATCTGGTACCCTCTGCGTCGTTCCGGCGCTTTCGAGCGGCTCCCGGAAGAAGAGCAACGCGATATCCTGATGGAGCATGGGAACATCGGTTTCACCTTTGGTCGAGCCGGTTACGCGCATGACATCCGCCTTGCCTGCTACGGGCTGGATAAGAATGACAACGACTTTGTCGTCGGCCTGCTGGGTCCGGATCTCTACCCGCTTTCCGCCGTGGTGCAGGCGATGCGCAAGACCAGGCAGACATCGCAGTACCTGGAGAGTCTCGGACCCTTTTTTGTCGGAAAGGCCATCTGGCAAAGCAAGATGTGACTCCCCTCTCCCTCAGAGTCCTGGTGGCAGGGGGAGGTGAAAGCGCTCGGCAACACGCCGCAGATTGCGTACGGTTCCTTCGGGAAGGGGAATCCCGTGTTGGATGCGGTCCTGGTACACCTGGTCCTCCACTTCCCCGGGGACCAGGATTTCCTTCACCCCATCGGCTTTAGGCAGGGCTTTCAGGCCATCGATCACCTTATCGATGTGGTCTTTATAGCCTGCCACATCGGTAAAGGTCTCGATAGCAATGGCAGCCACCACACTGTTCTGCCGGTGACGCCGTACCGTCTCCTGGCCCCAGAGGGTCGGTTCGAGGAGGGGATTGCCGACCATGATGCTGGTAAGGCACTCGAACATGAGGGCCAGACCGGAGCCTTTGGGGCCTCCAAAGGGTAACAGGGTTACCGCCTGGTGTGGATCGGTGGTCGGATTCCCCTCTTTGTCCAGGGCCCACCCCTCGGGTATGGCCACCCCTTTATCAATGGCCAGGCGTAGCTTTCCTCCCGCCACCACGCTGGTAGCCATGTCGAGGATCAGCGGCCGGTGCCGGTTGGCCGGTACGGCAATGGCGATGGGGCTGTTATGAACGCCTGCCGCTTTAGCCCCATAGGGTGCCATGTTGGGTGGACTGCACACGATGGCGAGTCCGGCCATATCAGCCTGCGCTGCCATCAACGCATAGTACCCCATGGCTCCCTGGTGGGTGGTGTTGCGGATCAGGCCCCAGCCGATCCCTGTCGCTCTGGCTTTTTCCATCACGCGTTGCATGGCAAAGGTGGTCACGACCGGACCCAGGGCATAGTCGGCATCGATGAGCAGGGTGGCCGGAGTCTCCTTGACGACCTGGATATGAGGCCGGGGATTCATCTGTCCCGCGTCGATCAGCTCGATATACCAGGGAATGCGCAACACACCGTGCGAGTCAACACCCCGCAGGTTGGCCCAAATCAGTACCTCTGCTTCGGTCTCCGCATCCCGGGGAGGCACCCCTGCTTGCTGAAACACCTGCTGGGTAAACGCTTTCAATGGTTCCCAGGGTACCCGTACTTCCTGTAAAGACATTCTTGCTCCTTTCTCGGATAGGCGATAAACAGATGCACACGCATGACCTGCCGGTCTTCCCTTGAGCGAGAAACACCTCTCTCTGATTACCACAAAGCAGGCCATCTTGCAAGGAGAGTTCGGCAAATATTCGCAAAGAGCGGTCAACTCTTCCCATTGACACCAGATAATCGCATCGGGCATACTATGCCTGGATCGTCTGGGCAACCAGGGGCCTGGATTCTGGATCTGCTTTCCGGTAAACCGTTTTGGCAGGTAGGGAGGAGAAGGATGGCCACAACAGTGCTCTATGAAAAGACCGATCAGGTCGTGCTCATTACCCTCAACCGTCCAGAGGCGTTAAACGCGATTAATCGTCAACTCCAACGGGAGTTTGAGGAAGCGCTCAGGCGCTACGATGAGGACGAGGAGGCCCGGGTGGCAATTATCACCGGGGCAGGACGGGCGTTCTGTGCCGGGCGGGACCTCAAGGAGCGGGCTGCAGAGAATGCGGCCGGTGTCCAGGTGCGCGCCAGTGACAGCATCGCTCCAGAAACCGTGTACATGTTTCCCCGCCTGACCTGGAAACCGCTGATCGCTGCCATCAACGGCTATGCCCTGGCCGGGGGGTGGGTCATCGCCCAGATGTGTGATCTACGTATCGCCGCAGAGGAGGCGAAGCTGGGGATTACCGAAGCCCGCTGGAGCCTGCTCCCCGCTTTTGCTGCTGTTCTGGCCAAGCTTATCCCCATGGCGGTGGTCATGGAACTGGTCTTTACCGCAGAGCCGATCACTGCCCAGCGTGCCTATGAAATCGGCTTTGTCAATAAGGTGGTTCCGGGCGATCGCCTCCTGGAGGAAGCCAGGGACATGGCCCGGCGCATCGTGGCCAATGCCCCCCTCTCCCTCCGCTACTTTAAAGAGCTGGCTTACCGGGGTCTGGATATGAGTGAACCCTCTCTTGCCGCCTTGAGCCGCCAGTTCTACGATCAGTTGCTGAAGAGTGAGGATGCTAAAGAAGGCCCGCGTGCCTTTGCCGAAAAGCGAGCACCGCAGTGGAAAGGCCGGTGACAGGCCATAAGGCTGAAAGAGGGGCCTGACGTTTTCCTTTATGAAGAGAGACTTGCGGAGACGGGGGGAGTGGTATATACTGGGCGAGAAGGCCATGGGGGATGCCAGAGGGGTATTCCTCCATGTCAGGTGTTAACTCTGTTCCAGGAAAGCGATTTCCTGAGGAGGTGTGAGGATGAAAGGAGCCGTCATACTCAGATGGATGATGGTACTGTTCGTCGGGGTTGGCCTGATGGTGGGGATGGTGGTGGAAGCTGCGGCCGCCTACCCGGAGCGCCCCATTACCATTAATGTTCCCTGGTCTCCTGGAGGAGGGACAGATCGCACCGCGCGTGCCCTGGCCGTCAGCCTGGAGAAGGTCTTGGGGCAGCGAGTCGGGGTGGTGAACCGTACCGGTGGGGGAGGAGTGGTGGGTCACTCGGCTACGGCGACCGCCAGGCCGAATGGCTATACGCTGGGCATGATCACGATCGAGATTACCATGATGCACTGGCTGCGACTCACCGACCTGAGTTATAG
>RFHZ01000686.1 GCA_003696125.1 Nitrospinota bacterium | reverse complement strand
GTGATAGAGCAAAGGCAGCAGGTTGATGTGCCCGGCGGTGAAGGGCTTTTAGGAAAGGAGAGGATGTCTCATAGCCATGTCTCAGAGAGGGGAATGCCTCACCCAAAGCCTGCTCGCTTCTTCTACGGCTGGGTAATTGTGGGACTGGTGTTCCTCAACATCGCCTGCTCTTTTGGACTCTGGTTTTCCTTTTCCGTCTTCTTTGTCGCCATTCTGGAAGAATTTGGACGGGGACGAGGGGTAACGGCCGGTATTTTTGCCGTCGGAACCTTTATCTTTGGACTTACCTCCCTCCTCATCGGGCGGATTGTAGATCGTATCGGTCCATCTCGGGTCCTGGCCCTGGGGAGCCTCGTTTTAGCCCTCTCCTTCGTGCTGATCAGCCAGTCTACCCGGTTCTGGCAGCTTTACCTCTTCTTTGGACTCTTCACGGCGACCGGCTCTTCGGCGCTGGGCTGGGTACCCCATGCCACCATCCTCTCTGCCTGGTTCGTGAAGAAACGGGGAACCTTTTTGGGGATCGCCTATGCGGGCATGGGGATCGGGATCCTGACCCTGAGTCCCCTCATCCAGTACCTGATCTCGCTGTGGGGCTGGCGGATGACCTACCTCTTCCTGGCCGGGGTCATAGCCCTGGTCCTTTTCCCTTTGAACTTCTTCTTTCAGATCGATACCCCGGCCCAGAAAGGGACGTATCCGGACAACCAGCCCCCGGAGAGGAGGGCAGAGCGCAAACCAGTCCCTGCTCCCCGGCAAAGAATACATGGTACGCCTCGTTTACAGGACTGGACCCTGCGGGAGGCATTGCGAGGACGACAGCTCTGGCTGCTCTTCCTGGCCAACATCTTTATCCCGCTCGGCGTCTTCCCGGTCTCCACGCATCAAATCGCCTATGTCGTCGATCTCGGCTACGATAAACTCCTGGCCGCCTCCATCTTCGGTCTCCTCGGTATCTGGAGTACCATCGGTCGCATCCTCTTCGGGATCATCTCCGATCGGATCGGCCGGGTAAACGCCATCACCCTGAGCTTTATCACCTCGGCGATCGGCATCGTGCTCCTGCTGCTGTTACGGGATAACACCCAGGTCTGGTTGCTCTATATCTACGCCTTTTTCTTCGGCCTGGGCTTTGGGGCCAGGGGACCAATCCTCTCCGCCATTGCTGCCGATCTGTTCCAGGGGAGTAACTTTGCCGTGATCTTCGGTTTTATCTCCCTGGGCTGGGGAATCGGGGGGGCCCTCGGCCCCTGGTTTGCCGGGTTTGTCTACGATCTGATGGGGAGTTACACCCTCGCCTTCCTCGCCGCCATCCTCTTTCTCGGCTGTTCCTGCCTCTGCTTCTGGCTGGCTGTTCCCCGCCGGGCAAGACAGGGATGATTTAGGAACTGGTGGCCATATCGTGAAAGACCTGGGCACTCACTTTGATCCCACGGAGAAAGGCTCCGATCTCCAGGTTTTCGTTGGGAGCATGGTTGTTCTCATCAAAGGTCGAATAGGCGGCCATGACCAGGGGCAGGCCGAGGATATCGGTCCAGATATAGTTGGGTCCACTCCCCCCAATGCTCGGGAGTACCACCGGCTCCTCACCGCAAGCCTTGACCACGCTTCGCTGTACCAGTTGGGCAAAGGGATGGGTAAGCGGAGTCTTGGAGGGGAGCAGGTCTCCGCCCAGTCGACGCACCTCCACATCCCCGAATCCCTGTTTTTGCAAATGGGCAACGACCTTGGCATAGATCTCGTCCGGGGTCTGGTTGGGGACCAGCCGGATATCCACTTTAGCCCGTGCCGTGGAGGGGAGGACGGTCTTTGCCCCTTCCCCCGTGTAACCGCTGATCATGCCGGCAATGTTGAAGGTCGGTCGAAACATCAGTTTTTCCAGATAGCTCCGATCACGCTCTCCGGCAAACTCCTGGATATCCAGATCTCTCAGCACTGCCGCTTCCTCCAGCGGGATTCGTTGCATCGCCTCTCGTTCCTCGGCAGTCGGTTCCAGCACGTTTTCATAAAATCCTTCGATCAGTATCCGATCCTGCGCATCCTTACAGGCACTCAAGGCACGAATCAGCTTCCAGGCAGCACTGGGCACGGCAGCAGCCCGCATCGAGTGGAGATCTCGATTGGCTCCCCGGCAGTGGAACTCGAGGTAGAGGAGACCTTTTAGCCCCAGGAAGAGCATCTGGCGGCCACTCTCGTGTCCTGGTCCATCCGCGTAGTACACGGCATCGGCCGCCAGCAGGGATCTGTGTTCCTCGACAAAGGGACGCAGACTCGGGCTCCCGATCTCCTCCTCTCCCTCAAAGAGGAATTTGAGGTGGAGAGGGAGAGGGGTATCGGTGCGCTGGAAGGCTTCCAATGCTTTGAGATGGGCAAAGAACTGGCCTTTGTTATCCCCGCTGCCCCGCGCATAGATCCGACCATTCCGGATCGTCGGCTCAAAGGGAGGGGAATCCCAGAGTTCGAGCGGCTCAGGAGGCTGGACATCGTAATGGCCATAGATCAAGAGGGTTTTGGTGGCAGAGGGATGCTTCCATTCTCCGTACACGACCGGGTGTCGACGGGTGGGGAGGATCTGCGTGGTGATGCCCAGCGACTCCATCATCCCTTTCAGCAGGGTGGCACACTCCTGCACGCCGGTATTCTGGGCACTGATGCTCGGCTGGGCCAGCAGGGTGCAGAGCTCCTCGATGAACTGCGTACCATGGGTGTCGATATAGCGGAAAACCTGTTCCATGCTCTCCTCTCCTTACTCCAGCCGGCCGGGTCATAGACCTGGCCGGCCAGCAAGACATTACTCCTTCCAGGTGGCCTCAAAGACCTTGATGATCTCGTCTCCGGTGGCTTCGTAGTTGATGCGGTTACTGATGCCCAAAATGGCATACTGGGCATACATCGGAATCCAATACGTCTGCTCGATGATCCGCCGCTGCACCTGTGAGTAGAGCTGCTTGCGTCTCTCCCGATCTATCGTCTCCCGGGCCTGCTTTAACCAGCGGTCCAGGTCGGGATCCTTTACATAGGAAAAAGGTTCTGAAGAGACCAGCAGGGGGTAGAGGAGGGCATCGGCATCAAAGACCGATCCGCTGCCCCAACTGAACAGGGTGATTCCCTGCAGCTTGCCCGCCCGCGCATTCTTGGCATAGGTCCCCACATCCTCATAGTGCGTGTTCTTCACCCGGATCCCTACCTGGGCCAGGTTCCCCATGATCGCCTCCACCACCTGCCGCACACTGACCACACTCCCACTATAGGAGTTGAGATTGAGGCTGAACCCCTCCGGATAGCCCGCCTCGGCCAACAACGCCTTGGCCTTTTCCGGAGCATACGGGATCGGCTCGATGGCGGGATCATAGCCAAAATGCAGCGGGTTGACCACGGCCGGCGTGCGCACCGCATAGCCCCCCAGAATATGCTGCATGATCCCCTCCACATCCACGGCATGGGCAATGGCCCGCCGCACCCGGGCATCCATCAGTGGGGTCTGGGAGGCCCGTCCCCGTACATCCGGCATCAGAAAGACCACCCGCAGAATCGGGGCCGCCGAGATATGGGCATTGGGGGAGGCTTCGATGACCGGGATCTGATCAGGGGGCACGGTGCGGATGATATCCACGCCACCGGAGAGGAGTTCGGCGATCTGGGTGGCGGTTTCCGGGATGGCGCGGAAGATGACGCGTTTGACCTCGGGGATTTTGCCCCAGTAGTCGGTGTTGACCTCAAGGACCAGGCGCTGGCCTTTGATCCACTCGACGAATTTGTAGGGGCCGGTGCCGACCGGGTGGGTGGCGATGTAATCATCCCCTTTTTCCTGGGCATAGTGTTGAGGGATCAGCTCCAGGGTGGTGAGGCGTTCGAAGATGAGGGGGTAGGGTTTGTAGGAGATGAGGTGCACGGTGTGGTCGTCGATGACCCGCACCTCCTTGAGCCAGGTCCAGTTTCCCCGGGCAGGAGACTTTTGTGCCGGGTTGAGGACACGTTCCAGGTTGAACTTGACCGTGTGGGCGGTGAAGGGTTCCCCGTTGTGGAATTTGACGCCGGGGCGGAGTTTTACCTCCCAGGTCAGGTCATCGAGGG
>RFHZ01000685.1 GCA_003696125.1 Nitrospinota bacterium | reverse complement strand
CCTTTACCCAGAGCATCGATGCGATTACCGGCAAAACCGCTTTAGAGGTGCGAGGGGATGAGACCGGATTTGATGAAACGCTCTACTGGCGGCTGGCCGAGGTAGAAGGGATCGCCTCGCTTGCTCCTGTCGTGGAAGCAACCGCGCTGGTAGAGGGCTCAGAGGGAGAGATTCTCCTGGTGCAGGGCATCGATATTCTGACCGATCAGAACATCCGGAGCTATGCCTTTGCCGGTCAAAAGATCCCGAAAGATGTCAGGCCACTGCTGGGAAAGTTCCTGACCAGGCACGCCATCGTGCTCACCGCCCGTTTTGCCCGCCGGCATGGGCTGGAGGTCGGTTCCACCCTCTCTCTGGTTACTCCCCAGGGGGTGGTACGCTACGAGGTTGTGGGGCTCCTCCTCCCGCAAGGCCCGGCCAAGGCCCAGGGAGGCAATATCGCCCTGGTCGATATCGCTACTGCCCAGGAGACCCTGGGAAAGTTGGGAAAGCTCGACCGGATCGACATCGTCGTTGCCCCCGGTTTCTCGGTACAGGAGGTAAAGCAGCGGGTGGCCCGCCTCCTCCCCCCTCATCTCCAGGTGCAGCGACCTTCCAGGCGCAATGCCCAGGTAGAGAAGATGCTCCGCTCCTTCCAGCTCAACCTCCTGGGCTTGAGCCTCAATGCCCTGTTTGTCGGGATGTTTCTCATCTACAACACCGTCTCCGTGTCTGTGGTCCAACGCCGGCAGGAGATCGGGATTCTCCGTGCCCTGGGGGTGCGGAGAAGGGAAATCCTGGGGGTGATTACCCTGGAGGGGTTGCTCCTGGGGATAGGCGGTTCGCTGGCAGGGATCGGGCTGGGAGTCCTCTTTGCCCGTTTTGCCCTCTCCCTGGTTTCCCGGACCATTACCTCCCTCTATCTGCTGGTGGCGATCGAGCGGATCGTGGTGGGAATCCCGGAAGCAGGACTGGCCATCGGGGTCGGTACAGTTTCCGCCCTGCTTTCTGCACTCTTACCCGCCTGGGAAGCCTCTCGTGTTTCGCCTCAAGAAGCCTGGCAAAAGGGGAGTCTGGAGAGCAAACAGCGCCAGAATTACTGGAAGGTTTCCCTGGCCGGTGTCGGTGTGCTCTCCCTGGTCTATCCGGTCTCCCGCCTGCCGGCTGTCGATGACCTCCCCGTGTTCGGGTACCTGGCCGCCTTCCTGGTGTTGCTCGGATCTTCCTTGTTGACCCCGGCCCTGACCCTGGGGGGCTGTCGCCTTTTCCACCCCCTTCTCCGCCGCCTCTTCCCGGTAGAGGGACGTCTGGCCATCGGTAACCTCACCAATTCTCTGGGACGTTCTTCCGTAGTCATTGCCGCCCTGGTCGTCGGGCTGGCCATGATGGTGAGTGTGGCCACCATGATCAACAGCTTCAAGGTGACGGTCAAGGTCTGGGCAGATCAGACGATCACGGCGGATCTGCTCGTGATCCCGGCTACCAAGTACGAAGGGGCGGGCAGCATCGGCATGCCGGCAGAGGTGGCCGAGGGGATTGCCCGCATACCAGGGGTGGCCGCAGTCGATCCGTACAAGGATCTCTGGGTCCGTTTCCAGTACGGGGAGGTCTTTGTCATCGCGGCCGACTTTGACGTCTTCTCCCGCTATAGCCGGTATATCCTGGTGCAGGGCCGTCGCGAGCAGGTACGGCAGGAACTGGTGAAGGGAGAGGGCATCCTGGTTTCGGACAATTTCGCCTACCGGTATGGGCTGGGAGCAGGGGATACCGTCATCCTGGAGACACCACACGGTCCGCAGTCGTTTCGTATCGCCGGAGTCTACGTCGATTACGCCTCTGATCGGGGAGTGATCTTTGTAGATCGCTCCGCCTATCTGCGCTACTGGGATGATCCCTTCCTCGATATGATCGGTGTCTATCTCCATCCCAGGGGGGATGCCGCCACGGTGCAGCAGGAGATCCTGCAGCGATTCGGTCCCCGGTATCGGCTCTTTGTCACCCCGCTGGAGGACTTTAAAGCCGAGATTCTCAAGGTGATCGACCAGACCTTTGCCATCACCTATGCCCTGGAGGTGATAGCCATCATGGTGGCCATTTTGGGGGTGATCAATAGCCTCTTTGCCACCATCATGGAGCGGCAATGGGAGATGGGGGTGCTGCGCACGTTAGGGACGTTGCGCGGGCAATTGCAGCAGATCATCCTGATCGAAGCCGGCCTGATGGGATTTTTCGGGAACCTGATCGGAACCGTGACCGGTGTGGTGCTATCCTGGGTGCTGGTAGCGGTAATCAGCAAGCAGTCCTTTGGGTGGACCGTTTACCTGCACGTTCCCGTCCCCCTGCTCAGTGGGTTTGCGCTCGTTATCCTTCTGGTTGCTCTCTTGTCCGGCTACCTTCCGGCGCGCAAGGCTGCGCAGCTCAAGGTGACAGAGGCGGTGCAGTATGAATAAAAAAATGGCTGGGGAGAGAGGATTCGAACCTCTGTAACCAGATCCAGAGTCTGGTGTCCTGCCGCTAGACGACTCCCCAGCGATCGTATCTATCATAACGAATTTTTCGCTTGAGGTCAATAGGAAAGTCGGTTCTCTGGGAGGCTTTCCCATTGGCCTGCACACAAGGGGAGGGCAATGATGCGACTGTGGGAACGAGGTGTCCTCTGGCTCTATCGAGCCTTTGGCGGAGTAAGCGGTGCCCTCTTAAAAGAGGTGCGCCTCATTGCCGAAGAAGTGGTCCAACAGATCGACCAGGAGAGCGGCTTGCATTCTGATGAAGACAAACGCAAGCTCGCCTTTTTACGCATCCATCAACGGGCCATCGAGCAAGGAATCGGTTGGGCTCCCCATGTCATCAATCTCGCCATCGAAATGGCCGTGACCAGCAGCAAGTTGCAGAAGGCACGCCGCAAAAGATGAGGTCCTGCCTGCCAGACAGCCATCTGGCAGGCAGGGGCGTCCTTCTAGCTGGTTCCTCGCAGCTGGATCACACGAATTTCGACGCGGCGGTTCTGGGCTCGTCCACTCCTGTTCTTATTAGAGGCTGTGGGAAGCTTTTCTCCCAAACTGATGATAAGAATCTTACTCCTATCGATCCCCTGTTGCGCAAGATAAGCGGCTACCGTCTCTGCCCGGTACTGCCCCAGGTTGTAGTTGAACCGCTCTCCACCCACACTGTCCGTGTGCCCGATCAGGTGGATGGCCACAAAGTTCATCTCCCGTAACTGGGAAACCACGTTGTCGAGCTTGGCTTTGGCTTCGCTGGTCAGGCGATGCCGGCCAAATTCAAAGAAGACATTCTCCTCCAGGGCCACGCTGGTATCAACCTGGAGATTGCTCAGGCTGCTTTCCAGGTTACTTACCGTGCTCTGCATCTCGGCAACCTGGGAGCTCAAGGTTTGCTGCGACTGCTCCAGGCTGTCCACCCTGCTGCTCAGTCCCTGGAGATCAGACTGGTTTTTCATGGCAATGGCCCGCACCTGGGCGATGGCATCGCTACTCTTCGTGTCCAGTTCTCCTACCTTCTGATCGACGTACTCCCGGGTAGCACATCCGCTGGCGACCAGCGCTACCATCACCAGCGAGAGTAGAATGGCTGACTTACCGAACCGCTGCATCCATTTCATAAAACCCAACCTCCTTTCTCTTTAGTGCACGAAGGAAAAACCGTTCACCCTTCCTTGGCACAATCACCTCGCCCCCTTACTGATCAGGGGAGGGAAAGCGAAAAGGCCTTCACCTCCACTCGACGATTCTTGGCCCTCCCCTCTTCTGTAGTGCCAGGAGCAAGAGGATAGGCGTCTCCGAACCCGGCGATCGATATCTTATGTCTGTCCAGGCTGAAGTGCTTGATCAAATAGTCGGCAACCACCTCTGCCCGCTTTTGACTCAGGGCAAGGATCTTGGCTGCGGATCCTTCCTGGTCGGCATACCCGGAAATCTCTATGCTGAAGAAGTTCCGTACGATCAACTCTGCTCCCAGCTTGTTGAGTACCTCTCTCGCCTCTGGACTGAGTTCGGTCTGCTTGGGACCAAAATAGACCGTCCCCTGCAAGATGAGCTTGCGGATCACCCCGACCTCTATCAGATCCCGCATCCGTCGGCTTATTTCTGCCACCTCCTGCTGCAGGGCAGCGAACTGCGCCTGCATGGCTGCGGCTTCCCGGGCTCGTTCTTCTCGGAATTGTTGTGTAAAAGAGCGCTCCATGTCTCTTAAGGCTTTACGTGTCTCCTGTAACGCCGCAGTCAGCTCACTGACCCGGGCTTCGGTGGTCACGGAAAGGTTTTCGACATTACTCAGGCGTTCCTCCAGCTTCTCTGTCTTGGTCTGCAGGATCTTCCAGTCCACATACTGGGGGGTCACACAACCGCTCAGAACCAGGAAAGCTCCCAGCAGCCAGACTCCTCGCTTCTTTCTGATGAGGTCTCCCCTCCCCGCCTGGAGGAAAGCCGTAGGGAACAAGCCTTTTCTCAGCCAGAATCCGAACACCACCCTTTCCCATCCTCTGCATACCACTTCTCAAAACACTAGTGTAGCATTGTTTTACGGAAAATGGTAGGGAAAAATGAAAATTTTCTTCCCTTTTTTAGCGATACTCCTAGGAACAAGCGGGTTTCCTCTTCTCTCATGCCGGCGGGAGGGTGTCCGGCAGGGCAAAGGCCTCTTTGATACGCGCCACGATTTCGGCAACAAGGGCCTGCACCTTTTCCGGGTCTGCTCCCGGGCCATGGGAAGGCTTCCCTTCCCCATCCAGGACATGGCAAACGACGATCATGTCCCGTATCTTTCCCTGGTCGTCACGCACAAAACAGGTGGAAAGGGAGAGGTTATGCACCGGTTTCCCGTTATGGGGTGGGATACGAAGCAGTTTGCTCTGCAACCGTTCCTGATGCTGCAAAGCGCGCAGGATCTCCTCTTTTATCTGGGAAGGCAAGGGGATCTCGTCGATACGGGTCCCCTGATATGCACTCAAATCGAGGGCAAAGAGACTCTGGGTGGCGGCATTAGCAAAGGAGAGCTTCTGCTGGGCATCAAAGATCATGATACCATCGCTGAGGAGGGTGGCCAGCATCTCGAGTTTGCGCTGTTCTTCGGCGATCTTTTGTACCTTGAGCTGATCAAAAACCTTTAGTTGGGCGATCATACGATTGACGAACCGGCCCAGTTCTCCGATCTCATCTTCCCCCTCGATGCTCACATGGGTCTCCAGCTTCCCCTCTTCCTGCACCGCCTTGACCAGTTGGGTCAGGCGCTGGATAGGCCGCACAATGCGGCGAGGGAGGTAGAGGGCAAGGAGGATGCTGATGACAAGAGGGATGGCAATGATCAGGACCATGTCTCGTTTGACGACGGCAGCGATACGATTGGCATCCTGAGAATGCAAATCCAGTTCAGACCAGGTCTCTTGCGAGAGTTGTGTGGCCAGCCGGAGGATCTGATCGGTCAGAGTCCCTAATTCGGTGGAGAGTTCGATCTGGGTTTTCTCCAGCTTTTCTCCCTGGCTCAAGCGACTGAAGCGCGCTTCGTACCGCTGGAGTAAGGCCTCGATCTGGGCGTACTTCTCCTGCGTTTTCGGTTTGCGGGAGAGTTTCCGACCGCGTTGAAGTGTGCGATGCAGTTCGGCAAGCGCTTCTTCCCCCCTCTGGAGAAAGGATGGATCGGCAAAGATGATGAAGTTTTGTCCTGCCCGTCGCGCTTCGAGGATATAGAATCGGATCTCCTCTCCAATTTTGGCGATCAGGACATCGTTTTTCAAGATGGTCTGCACTTCCCGGCTAAACTGACCGATGGAGAAGAAGGCGATCCCACCTGCCACACAGACCAACAGGGCTGCCACCAGAAAAGCCAGTTGTAATTTTGCCCCTAAGGATAATCGCATAGGTAATCCTTCCTCTCTTTCCTACTTATTGGCTAAGCTCGGCAATCCGCTCCTCATTTCCTACCACCCAGAGGATATCGTTCTCCTCGATCCGATCGTCCGGGGAAGGGAGGTCGTTGATCTGCGTCTCAAACGCATTTTCCCCTTTATCGGTGATCGTCGGAATCCGGCGCTCAATGGCAATGACGTTGACCCCATACTTGGCCCGGAAATCGATTTCTCTGATGGTCTTACCGATAAACCCTTTCTTGGGGATGAGTTGTACGAGGCTATGGCCGGTACTCAGGGTGATATGCTCCTGGATATTGGGAGCAACCAGGGAGCGTGCCACCTGCTCTCCCATCTGTTCCTCGATATAGACGACCCGGCGGGCTCCCACTTCCTGTAAGATCTGTCCCTGGAGACTGGTCATGGCCCGGGCAATGATCCTTCCTACCCCGAGACGCTTGAGGATCGCCGTGGTAAGGATACTCGCCTCGATGTTGTTCCCGATGGCCACCACCACCGCATCCACATCCTGGATCCCTATGGCCCGCAGCGCCTTCTCATCGGTACTGTCGAGACACACCGCTTCGCTCACCTGATCCTTGATCGCCTCCACCAGTTCCGGATTGCTATCGATGGCGATGACCTCTGTACCCTTTTCGGCCAGAGTGGTGGCCACCTTAAATCCAAACCGTCCTAAGCCGATGACGGCAAAGCGCATATCGGTTCTCCTGTTATCCTACCATGACTCGTTCCGAGGGATAAGAGTACCTGGGGCGCTTCTCCTTGGCCCCGATAGCCAAGGCCAGCGTAAGGGGACCGATCCTGCCGATGAACATGAGCAGGGTGATGGCCGCTTTTCCCGGCAGGCTCAACTGAGGGGTCAGGCCCATGGAGAGACCAACGGTACCAAAAGCGGAGACAACCTCGAAGAAGATGGGGAGAAAAGGGGCCTCTTCGGTGAGTAACAGAAAAGAGGTGAAGAGATTCACGATGCCAAAAGAGAGGGTTATCACCACCAGGGCACGATGGATAACCGTAAGGGGAATGGTGCGTCTAAAGGCTTCGACTTCTTCGCGTCCCTGTATCATTGCTCTCACAGTCAGTATTAACAAGGCAAAGCTACTGGTTTTGACTCCCCCTCCGGTAGAGCCGGGGGAAGCCCCGATAAACATCAAGATTATAGTAGTAAAAAGGGAGAAATTTGTCAATGTTGCCACCGGCAGGGTATTAAACCCGGCTGTCCGCGGGGTCACGGCATGAAAGAAGGCCGAAAGGAGTTTATCTCCTAAGGAGAGGCCTTGCAGGGCTCTCTGATACTCGGCCAAGAAAAAGCTGAGGGTCCCTGCGAGGAGGAGAAGACCGGTTGTAGAGAGGACGAGCTTGGTGTGTAAGGAAAGGCGGGGGATCTGCGCCTTTTGACGGAACCTGGCGTTTTTCAGGTCAAAGATGACCGTGAATCCCAGCCCCCCGAAGATGATGAGCAGGGCAATGGTTAAAACCAGGACCGGATCGGTACGGAAGCGGATCAGGCTATCGCTGTACAGGGCAAAGCCGGCGTTATTAAAGGCGGAGACGGCATGGAAGAGGGCACGATAGAGCGCCGGACCCCATCGGTGTTCGCTCTCATACCAGCGTAAGGAGAGGAGCAGGGTGCCTAAAGCTTCGAAGAAGAGGGTCATCTTGATGATGGCGATAACCAGCACTTTGAGCTGCTCGACATTCATCTCGTTGAGATAGTCCTGCATGACAGCTTTCTCCCGGATACCGATCCGTTTCCCCAGCAGCAGGGCCAGGGAGGTGGAGAAGGTCATGATCCCCAATCCCCCTATCTGGATCAAGAGGAGAATCACGATCTGCCCGAAGCGGGAAAAGTAGGTGGGAGTATCTACCACCACCAGGCCGGTGACACAAACGGCAGAGGTGGCGGTAAAGAGGGCATCGATAAAGGAGGGGCTTTGACCCGAGGTGGTGGCGACGGGGAGCATTAAGAGGAGGGTGCCCAGACAGATGGTCAGGAAGAAGCTCACCGCAATGAGTTGCGTGGGTTTGAGGTGAAGGAAGACCTGCACACCACTACGGATCGGGACCAGAGATATCATCTTAACCTCCAGCCTTCTGCCCACCCTGCGCAGGGAAAAGGGAACACGCAGCCGCCTCCCCTAAGATAGCTCACTCACCGCTACCACTGTACTGAGCCTTAGGAGAAAAGTCAAGCCGGAGAGGGGAAACATCACCTATACGGCTCATAATTTCCTCCCAGGATGAATTAAAGGTTGACAAATGCCCCCTGATTCACTATATATTACCCCGTGACGTTTTCTGCGGCACCTTTCTTCATTGCAGAGGGGGAGCTGCTCTTTTCATGGTAGCGGTTCATGGAGGGGCAAGATGCCCAGGGGATTTCTTCTTAAACCAAAGGAGGCTATATGAACAGAGCAGATTTGGTTGCCAAGATTGCTAAGGATGCAGGTATCACCAAAAAGGCCGCCGAGAAAGCGATCGGCTCGTTTATCGAAGGCGTCAAAGATGCTCTTTCCCGCGGAGAAAATGTGACCCTGGTAGGGTTTGGGACGTTCTCCGTGGCCGAACGGGCAGCCCGGAAGGGCCGTAACCCCCAAACCGGTGCAGAAATCCAGATCCCGGCGAGCAAGACGCCCAAGTTTAAAGCGGGAAGAGATCTTAGAGAGGCGGTAAAGTAGATACCTAAAGGCAGAAGAGGAGTAGAGAGGATTTGTCGGACTTTGCGTCAGAGAGGAGCAGGAAGATGATCGCTTCTGTCCCTTCCTGCTCCTCTCTCGACCGTAGGGTTTACGTATCCGCGTCATCTTCACAGATCTTTACCCGTCGTCCTTCCACACGCAGTTTCCCTTCGGCATAGAGCTGGATGGCACGCGGATAGAGCTTACACTCTTCCTGAAAGACCCGGGCAGCCAGGGTTTCTACCGTGTCGTCATCTTTGACCGGTACCGCACTCTGGAGGATAATAGGACCGCTATCGTAATGCTCATCGATGAAGTGGACCGTACAGCCGGAGATTTTTACCCCATAATCGAGTACCGCCTGGTGGACCCGCCTTCCATAATACCCCTTGCCGCAAAAGGCTGGAATCAGGGCCGGATGGATATTCATCACTTTGCCGCGATACGGTTCTGCCGGCTGGAAGAGACTCAAAAACCCTGCCAGGACAATCAGATCCGGGGCATAAGAGTGAAGGATCTGGTTGATGGCTTCGTTAAAGCGGGTCAGATCGGCAAAGGCTTTGCGTGGGACCACATGGGTGGGTATGCCGTGTCTCTGGGCACGGACCAGACCGTAGGCTCCCGGTTTGCTGCTGATAACCACCACGATCTCGGCACAGAGTTTGCCGGCCTGAATGTGGTCGATAAGGTTCTGCAAGGTGGTACCGTTTCCTGAAATCAGTACGGCGAGTTTGATCGGTTGTGACATTGATACCCTCCTCTTCCCCTCCCGGCTCTCATCTCCTTGTCTCTATCCCCGGGGCCATGCTCATGAGGCGATCGTTCGAGCCCCGCTTTTTCTTGACAGCATATGCCCTTTTCTCTTATGGTAGTGCGTAATAAAAGAGAGAGAGGTGGGGAGGAAATCTGAGCGCACCCTCTGACCGCAACCCTATCTATGATAGAGGATTACTTCCCGGCACGCAAGCCCTTGCTGGTAAGGAGGGGAGAGAAAAAGAGGGGTAGGGCATGTTAAAAATTGTCGTCTTCTTTGCCGGTGCTGTCCTCATGGCACTAGAGATCGTGGGAAGCCGCCTGCTTGCCCCCTATTTCGGGAGCTCGATCTTTGTCTGGGGGAGCCTGATCAGCATCTTCCTGGCCGGGCTAAGCGGGGGCTACTATGCAGGGGGGGTGATGGCGGATCGCTACCCCTCGCCCCTGGTCATGGGGAGCTTCCTCTGCCTTCCCGCAATAGTGATCTTCCTGCTCCCCCTGGTCAGTGCTCCGGTCAATCGCCTCATCAT
>RFHZ01000684.1 GCA_003696125.1 Nitrospinota bacterium | reverse complement strand
TGAACATGCTGGACCCTATCGCTCCGGAACAGCGTCCCTGGCTAATGGAACGCATGCAGCAGCGGAGAAGAGGAGAACTCCTTCCCGACATCGTGGAGGCAGAGATGGTGCGCAAGGACGGGTCCCGTTTTACCGCCCTGGTGGCACCGGCCGGCCTCTATGACGACAAGGGGAACTTCACCGGCTTCATCGGTGCCATGATCGACATCTCGCCCCGGAAGGAGCTGGAGCAGAGACTACAGGACCGCGTTGCCGAGGTCGAGCAGCTCAACCGGACGCTGACCACCCTCCTCGCCGATCTGCAGACGACCAACCGAGACCTGGAGACCATGACCACCCAGTTACGGGAAGCCAACGAAGAGCTGGAGGCCTTTGCCTATTCGGTCTCACACGATCTCCGCGCTCCTTTAAGAGCCATGCAGGGCTTTGCCCAGGCCCTGCTGGAAGACTATGCCGGCCACCTGGATCCGGTCGGGCAGGACTACGCCCAACGCATCGTTAAAGCGGCGCAGCGGATGGATGCCTTAATCCAGGATCTGCTGGCCTATAGCCGCCTCAGTCGTACCCAGGTTACCCCGCAACCGATCCCTCTATCCGCAGCGGTCAGCGAGGTATTGAGGTACCTGGAGGAGGAATGTCAGCAGCGGGAAGCCCGGGTAACGGTTACCGAGCCGCTACCCCTGGTGCAAGGGTACCAGCCGATATTGATACAGGTGCTGAGTAATCTGCTCAGCAATGCCCTGAAGTATGTGCCCACAGGGAAAAGACCCTTCATCCGGATCCGGGCTGAGGAACGTGATACCTGGATCCGGCTCTGGGTAGAGGACAACGGGATCGGTATCGCTCCGGAACACCAGGCACGGATCTTTCGCATCTTTGAACGGTTACACGATGCGGAGACGTATCCCGGCACCGGGATCGGCCTGGCCATTGTGCGTAAGGGGATAGAGCGACTGGGGGGACGGGTGGGGGTCGAATCGGTGCCGGATGAGGGGAGCAGGTTCTGGATAGAGTTGCCCAAAGGATCATGAGAGGATAGCCGGTTTTCTTTGTCCTCTCTGACCCAGGGGAGAAGGACCTCTAT
Organism: Nitrospinota bacterium; assembly: GCA_003696125.1. Taxonomy (GTDB): domain Bacteria; phylum Tectomicrobia; class Entotheonellia; order J063; family J063; genus J063. Next base: position 4,860 of record RFHZ01000684.1, on the reverse strand, counting down.
GGGACTCACCTTTGCATGGGATGAGAAAAAGGCCGCAGAAAATTGGAGAAAACACCGGGTTTCTTTCGAGGAGGCGGCGACGGTATTCGGTGACCCACTGTCACTTACGATCCCTGATCCTTTACACTCTGTAGGAGAGGAACGTTTCGTCATTATTGGCCGATCGTATCGACATCGTACCCTGGTTGTAGTACATATAGAGCGAGGAGATACTATCCGTATCATCAGCGCCCGGCTGGCTACACGACGAGAAAGGAGGACTTATGAAGAAGGATAGCCCGGATCACCAGGATCCAGAGATGCTCGATGAATACGACTTCAGTGCTGGCGTACGTGGGAAATATGCCGAACGCTACGCCCAGGGAAGTAACGTTGTGGTCCTTGATCCTGACGTGGCCAAAGTCTTCCCTGATTCCGAATCTGTCAATCAGGCCCTGAGGGCTCTGGTGGAGATTATTACACGCCAGGCCAAAAGGGTTTCTTCCTGAATGAGATTTCCCGGGTCGGTGAAGACGGGAGGAAAGGGGTGACAGAAGCAACTGGCCTCGAATCGGTGCCGGATGAGGGGAGCAGGTTCTGGATAGAGTTGCCGTCCTGCCGGTTAGAAAAGGGAGAGGAACGATGAATCAGCCGCTCCGTATCCTGCTCATCGATGATAACCCGGATGATCGCCTCCTGGTAAGGCGAGAACTGGAAAAGGTCTTCCCTCGCCTCCAGGTCGAGCCGATACTGGATGAGCAGGGGCTTACTCGCGCCCTGGCAGCGGGAGGCTTTGCCCTGGTAATCACCGACTATCATCTGCACTGGACCAATGGGCTGGCCATCCTGCAAGCTATCAAGACCCGTTACCCTGACTGCCCGGTGATCATGCTGACCGGGAGCGGCACCGAAGAGATCGCGGTGGAGGCGATGAAAGCTGGCCTGGATGACTACGTCATCAAGTCTCCCCGTCACTACTCCCGCCTCCCGGTTGCGGTACAGGGAGTCCTGGAGCGGGTACGACAGCGCCAGGCCGTTCAGGAAGCGGAAGCACAATACCGTCGCCTGTTCGAAGATGTCCCTATCGGCCTCTGGCGCACCACTCCGGAGGGGAGATTCCTCGATGTCAATACCGCCTATATCCAGATGCTGGGCTATCCTGACCGAGAAACCTTGATGGCGAGTTGTACCGATACCCTGTGGGTCCATCCGCAAGACCGGCAATACTGGAAGGACCGGCTCGAACGGGAAGGGGTGGTGTGCAATTTTGAGGGAGAGCTTCGCTGCTGGGATGGGAGAGTGATCTGGACACGCAGCAACAGCCGCTGTGTGCGGGACAAGGAAGGCCGGGTACTCTACTACGAGGGGAGCGAAGAGGATATCACCGCTCAAAAGCAGAGAGAGGAGGCCCTGCAGCGATACGCAAAACGGCTAGAGATGCTACGGGAGATCGATCAGGCCATTCTGACCGCTCGCTCCCTGGACAGCGTTGCCTGGGACGTTTTGCAGCGTATCCAGGTCCTGATACCGTACCAGCGGGGGAGTGTGGTGCTGTTCGATTTTGCGGCGCAGGAAGCCATCTTGCTGGCCACCCACACCCGGCGCGAGACGCGGTGGGGGACAGGGGCTCGCATTCCCCTGGACATGCTGTGGATCATGAAGGAGCGGCTACAAAAGGTGTTTGTGATTGAAGATATCCGGGCCCTCTCTCACCCTTCCCCCATAATGCAGGCCCTCCAAAAAGAGGGACTCCGCTCTGTTCTCAGCGTCCCCCTCGTGGTCCAGGAGCAGTTGATCGGTGCCCTCAACCTCTGGTCGGACCAGCCAGATGCCTTCAGCTCTGAGCAGGTGGAAATCGCCGCTGATGTCGCCTCCTCCCTGGCCATCGCTCTCCAGCAGGCTCGACTCTATACGGCAATGCAGCAGGAGCAGGACCGGCTCAAGCTGCTGGTCGATATCGCAACGGGGACGATCTCTACTCTGGATCTGGAATCTCTTCTCGATCACCTGCTTCGCCGGCTGGTTGATATTACTCCTGCTGCCGATATCGGGGTTATCTTTCTTTATGATTCTCAAACCCGGATGTTGATCCCCCAGGCATGTGTGGGCTTTGATGAGGAAGCGTTTAAGCAGATGCGACTCCGACCAGGGGAAACGATCTCCGGGACGGTGCTGCAAACAGGCCGCCCCCTCTTGACCAAGAGCCGGGAGGAGACCGCCCGCTTCCAGGCCGCTCTGCGTCCCGCTAACGCCCGGCTCTTCAGGCAGGCGACCAGAGGTATACCGATACAGAGCGTCATCTGCCTCCCCCTGCAAACCCTGGATCAACAGACGATCGGCACCCTGGCTCTGGGGTCTTCCCACTCCTCATTTCACGAAGAGGAACTGTTCTTGCTGGAGGGGTTGGCCGCCCAGGCTGCCGTGGCCATCCACAATGTCCAGTTATACCGCCAGATCCGGCAACACGCCGCAGAACTGGAGCAACGAGAGTACATGCTCCTGCACCGCCAGGAGGCCCTGCAGGCGGTCTACCAGATGGCCACAACCATAAACGCAAGCTCTTCTGACATCTGTGCCCAGGTGGCCGAACACCTGGTGCGGTTGCTGCAGGTCCCCCGGGTAGAGATAGAGTGCCAGGAGAGAGGAGGACTGCAGACCGTCTCCCGCTCCCTGTTGACTGAGGAGAACACCTGGCCGGAAGAGGCTCCCCTCTCTACGGCTGATATTCCGATCAAGACCGGTACCGGCCAGCGTATCGGCCGTATCCGCATCACATATCCCGCTGCCCAGCCCTTAACAGAAGAAGGATACCAGCTCATCGAGATCTTTGTCCGCTACATCGCATACGAGATGGAGCGGCAGGCCCTGGAAGAGCAACTGCAACGGGCCCGGGAGATGGAGGTCATCGGCCGGTTAGCAGCCGGGGTGGCACACGAGGTGCGCAACCCGCTCAATGCCATCCTTGCCGTGAGCGAAGCCCTCTTCCAGGACCTGGCGGACAGACCGGAATACCAGCCCTATCTCACCCATATCCGCACCCAGGTAGACCGGCTGGCGGTCCTGATGCGAGACCTGCTCGAGTTGGGAAGACCGGTACAGACCACCCATCTGCATCGCGAATCCCTTCCCGCGCTCTGCGCCTCAGCCCTGGAACTGTGGCAGCAGTCACCCCTGGCCCAGACCCATCCGGTACACCTGGTGCAGCCTGCCGAGGGGGGTTCTCTGGAATTGAGGGCGGATAGGGCCCGCCTGCAGCAGGTGGTGATGAATCTGCTGGACAATGCTGCCCAGCATAGCCCACCAGAGCGGGAAATCACCCTGGCCATCCTCCCCCCGGCTGGAGGCATGCTGCGGGTACAGGTGATCGATCAGGGGACCGGTATCGCGGCTGAACACCTTCCCCACATCTTTGAGCCCTTCTTTACCACCCGCCGCAAGGGGATCGGCCTGGGACTCAGTCTGGTCAAGCATATCGTCGAGGCCCACGGTGGCACAATCAGGGTATGGAACAATACGCCTCCCCCGGGCTGCACCGTAGAGATCAGGTTACCACAACTGGAGGAAACACATGAAACCGCGTATTCTCCTGGTGGATGACGAACAGGCGACCCGGTTCGGGTTTTTCCATTACCTCTCGCGGGTTGGATATGATATACACGGGGTCTCTTCCCTGGCTGAGGCGCAGGAAGCCCTCTCCACTCACCGCTGGGATGGGGTCATCCTCGACCTGATCCTGCCCGATGGACACGGGCTCGACTGGATCCCCCAGGTGCGAGAGATCTATCCAGATCTGCCTCTCATCGTCATCACCGGCCGAGGAGACATCCCGCTGGCCGTAGAAGCGATGCAGCGGGGAGCGGATCACTTCCTGACCAAACCGGTCAACCTGGCCGAACTCGACATCTTTCTCCGCAAAAACCTGGAACTGGGCAACCTGCGTCGCTATCGCTCTACACAACAGCGCCTCCAGAAAGAGGAACGATGCTATTTTGGGGAAAGCGCGGCCATACAGCGGGTAAAGGAACTCGCCACTCTGGCAGCGCAAAACGATGCGCCGGTCTTGCTCCTGGGGGAGACCGGTACCGGCAAAGGGGTCCTGGCCCGCTGGATCCATGCGCAGAGTCCTCGCCATGCCGCACCCTTTGTCGAGGTGAATTGCGCCGCTCTCAAGGGGGATCTGCTGGCCAGCGAACTGTTCGGTCATGTGCGGGGAGCCTTTACCGGCGCAGTGCAGGAACGGCAAGGACTGATCGAGGTGGCCGAGGGAGGGACCCTCTTCCTGGATGAGATCGGGGATATGGGGGAAGAACTCCAGGCCCAGGTGTTGACGGTACTCGAAGAGAAGCGGTATCGCCGCCTGGGAGAGAGTCGTGAACGCCGGGCCGAATTCCGCCTGCTCTGTGCCACCCACCGTGACCTCCAGCAGGAGGTAAAACAGGGGAGGTTTCGCCAGGACCTCTACTTTCGCCTCCATGTCTTTCCCATCTCCCTCCCCCCGTTGCGGGAACGACCGGAAGACCTGCCCGGCCTGGTTCGACACCTCCTTACCACGCTGGGAGCGCCCTCCTCTGAAGTTTCCCCTCCGGTGATGGCCCTGCTCCAGTCTTACCCCTGGCCCGGTAACATCCGGGAACTGCGCAACGTGCTCGAAAGAGCCTTGCTCCTGGCCCGTGGTCAACCCCTCACGCCCGACCATTTTCCCGGTCTGCCTCAACCCTCTCCAGACACCGGGTCAGCCGGAGAGTATTCAGACCTCGACCGGCTGGAAGCCAGGCATATCCAGCAGGTACTCCAGCGCTATGGAGGAGATACCAGAGAGGCGGCCAGGGCCTTAGGGATCTCCCGCGCCACCCTGTACCGGAAACTCAAGAAGTTCCGCCC
>RFHZ01000683.1 GCA_003696125.1 Nitrospinota bacterium | reverse complement strand
CCTTTACCCAGCGTACCTATCCCCTGCAGGCCAGCCCCTACGACTTACAACAGATTGCAAAAGAGCCGGAGAAGATGAGTATTTCTGAACTCTATGCCTATCTGCGCCGTCTCAAAGAGCGCCGCTTCGATGCCACCGTTTATCTGACCGATCTACACGAGAAGATCGCTTTTCCCTTTGTCAACCTGGTCATGGCCCTGGTTGGACTATCCCTCTCCCTGCATCCCCAACGGGGAAAGCAGGTCGCTTGGGGAATCGGTTTTACCCTGGGAATCGGTTTCCTCTATTGGGCCCTCTTCTCTCTCAGCCTCTCCTTTGGGAAGAGTGGCCGTCTACATCCCCTGGTTGCTGCCTGGGGACCGAATGTCTTCTTCGCCACCTTTGCCCTCTGGCGCATCCTGCGTTGAGGAGTGCTGCCGGGAACGCTGGCGATCGAGATACCCTTGCAGGATCAGTTGGGCAGCGATTTTATCGATCACCTGCTTTCGTTTGGCCCGGCGCAGATTCCCCTCCAGGAGGATGCGTTCTGCGGCCCGGGTGGTCAGGCGTTCGTCCCAGGTATACACGGGGAGGGAGAGGGCTTGCCGCAGGTGGGAGACGAATTCCAGGACGCGTTGCGCCTCTGGACCCAGGCTCCCATCGAGACGCCTGGGGAGACCGACGACGATGGCAGCAACGTTATGCTCATGGACAAGCTGCTGCAGGAAGCGGAGATCAGCCTGGAGTCCCCGCCGCTTGCGGGTGGTAAGCCCTTGGGCCGTAATCCCCAGATTATCGCTAATGGCAATGCCGATAGTGGCTTCTCCTACGTCGAGACCGAGGAGCTTGGCTGGGGGAGGCATCGGTAGATGATTCTCCTTCCTGGGTAGACCGGTTTTCCTATTCGAGAGTTAAATGGTAAACGTCCAGAGTGATCCCCTGGGCTTTGGCCAGGGTGGCGAGGGCAAGACGATAATCGATGAGAGCCTGGATCTCGTTACGGCGGGCAACGGCCAAATCGCGTTGGAGTTCCAGGACGTTGCGCACACTGGAAAGACCAACGGCCAGTTTCTTCTCCTCCGCAGCGAGTTGTTTCTCTGCCAGTTCTCGCGCAAGGCGCGTGGTGGCCACCCGTTCCTGACTGGCCCGCACGTTGCGTACCGCCTCTCGTACCTCGACAATGATCTGCTGTTCCAGGCGTTTCAACGCCGTCAGGGCCTGGGAGGCTTCCAGTTTGGCTCGCGTAAAGCGATTCCGGGCCTCACGGTTGCCGAGAGGGATCTGTAGCGTCAGTCCGACTTCCCAGGAGAAGAACTTTCCAGAGAAGGTAGAGTCGAGAGCATCGGCAAACTCCTCTTCGAGTCGATTGTTCAGGCCGACACTGCCATTAAGATCGAGCAGCGGGTAGAGCTGATTTTTCCTGAAACGGAGCTGGAGCGAGCGGTTTTCGATGTCGATTTGGGCCTGGCGGTAGTCGGGACGGTGCAGGAACGCCGTTTCGATCGCCGTATCAACGGAGAGGGGTTGGGAGACGAAGTCCGGTTGGTCGGTGGGAATGATGTCCACTTCCCAGTCCTGGAGAGTCTGGGGGAGATTTAAGGCCGCCTTCAGCCGATCGTTGGCCGTGGCCACACGATTCTGCGCAATGATCACATCCCCCTGGAGCGAGGCCACCTCGGCTTCGGCCTGCAGCAAGTCCAGGGAAGCGAGGGTCCCCACTTCTACCTGGACGCGGGCCTTCTGCAAGAGGTCTTGGGCCAGGCGGAGTTGCTGCTCTTCCACCTTCAGTTCTTCCTTGCGGAGCACCAGGTTCCAGTACAGCTCCTCTACCTGAGTAACGATATCGATGACCCGTTGCCGAAAGACGTGTTCTGAGATCCGCTGGTTGTTCCGGGCCAAACGGATGGGGGTTGTATTCACGCGATAGCCGAAGTTGCGCAGCAGGCTTTGGCGGAAGGAGAGTCGGAGGGACTGGGTATGGGTCGGATTGATGGTACGTCCTGCCCCGCTCTCATTGCTGTCCAGCCGCTCTTCCTGGAAACGAAGGGTGTACCGGCTCCCTGTGGGGAGGCGTTGTTCCAGGCGTCCCTCGACCTCAACGATCTTTTCGTCAGAGACCCCTTCGTTGGGAAAGCTGGCCGGTGCATCTTTCCCCTCTCGCTCCCGGGCAATACGAGAGCGAAGGGTCAGGGAGGGATCAAAAGCGCTTTGCTCGACCCCTACGGTTGTGGCCTGGATCTGGGGTCCAAAGCGCTCGATGTGGAGATCGAGGTTGTTCTGGAGGGCGAGGTGTATGCTCTCCTCCAGGCTCAGGGCCATCTCCGCAGGGAGGGGCTGCGCAGAGGGGGGGAGGGAGGACGGCGTTGCGGCCCACACCGTTTTTTCCCCACTCCACCACAGAGAAAGACAGATCATAATCAGGACGATACCCTTCCCTCGCTGCATGAATTCCTCTCCCTGGTCCCTCTCTTCCGTGACTGGAGAGGCTATACCCCTCCTCCCATCTCTGCCCTGTGTATCCCCTCCGGTTCCATGGAGCCTTTCCTCTCTTCTCCTATACAAGCACTGCCTTCTCCTTTTGTCAAGAGTTTTCTCCTCTCCGGCAGGCGATCGAGGGGAGAGGTGTTCCCGGCGACAGGACTTCCCGGGGAGGCTGGCCGGTGGGAGGGAGGGAAAGGGGATTTTGCTTGCACAGAGGGAAAAGAGGTGCTATAGTGCTATAGCTTCCCCAAATCGTTGAGGTGTGTATTAGGTGGTAGGGTAATGTGTAAACTCGTATGAAGATTATTCGTGATATCGCAGATATTCCAAGCGGTCTCCCCTTTCCTGTCTTAACTCTTGGCAATTTTGATGGCGTGCATCGAGGCCATCAGGCCTTGCTGACCCGGGTTTGCCAGCGGGCGGAGGAGATGGCCGGCACCCCGATGGTACTCACCTTTGATCCCCACCCGTTAAAGGTCCTCGCCCCGGAGAAGTGTCCGGTCTTGATTACCACTACTTCCCAAAAGATGCGCCTGTTGCAACGCTACGGGATCGCCATAACCATCTGCCTCCCCTTTACCCGGGAGTTTGCCAATTGGGAGGCAGAGAGGTTTGTCGAGGAGATCCTTCACCGGCGGATCGGCGTGAAAGAGATCTACGTGGGGTACGACTTTGCCTTTGGGCGGGGTCGCCAGGGAACCCCAGCCCTCCTGGAATCCCTGGGGGCTACAGCCGGGTTTGCGGTGAAAATCCTGGCCCCGGTGCAAAATGGAGGGGGAGTGGTGAGCAGCACCCGCATCCGCCACCTGGTGCAAAGGGGAGCAGTGCAAGAAGCAAGCCGACTGTTGGGACGGCCTTATATGCTGGAAGGAGAAGTGATTCCCGGTTTTCGTAAAGGCACAGAGCTGGGGTTTCCTACGGCGAATATTCGTCCGGCGAACGAGTTGATTCCGGCCAACGGGGTATATGTAACGGAGACCTTCCTGCAGGGACACTGGTATGCCAGCATCACCAACATCGGGGTCAATCCCACCTTCCAGCGTGACCAGCGCCGCATCGAGGTTCATCTCTTCGATTTTTCCCGGCAGATCTATGGAGAGCAGGTGGAACTTGCCTTCCTGGAGAAGATCCGAGACGAGAGGCGCTTCCCCTCGGTCACCGCTCTGGTCGAACAGATCGCATCTGATGTGCGCTATGCCCAGGCGTTCTTTCGTCGTCATACCACCTTCCCTCAACCCCAGGAGAATAGCTGACCCCCTTTCCTCATTCTGGACGCGTCCATGTACAGAGCAGGGAGTATCAGGGTTTGCGTGTTCCTGCGGGAAGAGGAGAGAGGAGAAGAGAGAGTGGAGAAAGAAAAACAGGTCATCGCGATCGACGGTCCGGTCGGGGCCGGGAAGAGTACCCTGGCCCGGCTCCTTGCGCATCGACTCGGCCTGCTCTACATCGACACCGGGGCGATGTATCGCGCCCTGGCCTGGCTGGTTCGCAAGCGGGGTATCGATCCCACGGATCAAGAGGCGGTTGAGGCTCTGAGTGCCCGATGCCGGCTGCGCTTTGTCCAGGGAGAAGAGACATGCCTCTGGGTGGAGGAGGAGTGCCTCTCCATGCTCCAGCTCCGCACAGAGGATTTAGGGCAACTGGCCTCTCAAATCTCCGTCTATCCCGGGGTAAGAGAGGCGTTGGTCCGCAAACAGCGGGAGATGGCTCTGGAGGCAGGAGGGGTGGTGATGGAAGGGCGGGATATCGGGACCGTTGTTCTCCCTGAGGCTCCGATAAAGTTCTATCTGGAGGCCAGCGTAGAAGAACGGGCCCGACGCAAATATGAGCAGCTCCGCCAGGCGGGAAAAGCGGTTGATCTGGCCACCATCAGCGCCGAGATCCAGGCCCGAGATCAGCGTGACAGGTCCCGGGCCCTCTCTCCGTTGCGGGCCGCTCCAGATGCGATTCGTATCGACACCACGAAATTAACTATTGACGAAGCTTTACATCTTATGTTAGAACAAGTGCGTTCTTGTGGTAGGCAAGACGGATAAGCAATACCCTAAAAACAACTTATCTTCAGGTGGAGGTCTCTTTGTATGATCGAAGAAAAAAAGGTGTCAGCGGAACAGAGGGAGGGAGGAATCCAAGAGCCGGTAATCTCGTTACCCGGGGAAGGGGGTGAGTCAAGGGAAGAGGTTGCATCGTCGAGCGAAGGCCCCGATTTCTTTGATGAGGCAACGATGGAGAAGCTCTACGATGAGAGCCTCGCACATATCCAGGAAGGGGAGATTGTCCGGGGACAGGTGGTGCAGATTACCCGGGATGCGGTCCTGGTGGATGTGGGCTATAAGTCAGAGGGGCTGATCCCCTTACACGAGTTTAAAGAGGAGGCGGAAAACCTCAAGGTCGGGGATACGGTCGAGGTCTTGTTAGAGACAAAGGAGGATAGTGAGGGGCTCGTTGTCCTCTCCAAAGAGAAGGCGAATCGGATCAAAGTCTGGGAGGAGATCAGCCGGCTCTACGAAAGAGGAGAGGTGGTCGAGGGCACGATCGTTGCCCGGATTAAGGGGGGGCTAACGGTTGATATCGGGCTGAAGGCTTTTCTCCCCGGCTCGCAGGTCGATCTCCGACCGATTCGCAATCTGGACAAACTCATTGGCCAGAAGCTGCCCATGAAGATCATCAAGCTGAATCGCCGGCGAGGGAATATCGTCCTCTCCCGTCGTGTCCTCCTGGAGGAAGAACGGGAGGAAGCGAAACGGAAGACCCTGGCCTCCTTGGAAGAGGGACAGATTGTGGAAGGGGTGGTGAAGAACATCACCGACTATGGTGCCTTCGTAGATCTGGGGGGGATCGATGGGTTGCTCCATATCACCGATATGTCGTGGGGACGGGTATCGCATCCCTCAGATCTCTTTGCCATTGGGGATAAGATCCGGGTCAAAGTCCTCAAGTACGATCGGGAAAATGAACGGGTCTCCCTGGGCATTAAGCAGATCACCCCTGATCCGTGGGAAACGGTCGATGTCAAATACCCTGAGGGGAGCCGGGTACGGGGCAAAGTGGTCAGTATCACCGACTATGGCGCATTCGTGGAGTTGGAAGAGGGGGTGGAAGGCCTGGTCCACATCTCGCAGATGTCCTGGACAAAACGGATTCGACATCCCTCGAAGGTGGTAGCCATCGGCGATATCGTCGAGGCGGTGGTGCTGAGCCTGGACAAAGAAAAACGGCGGATTTCCCTCGGCATGAAGCAGACCGAACCGAATCCCTGGTCTACCATCGATGAGAAGTATCCGGTGGGAACCATTGTCGAAGGAAGAATACGGAACCTGACCGATTTTGGCGCCTTTCTAACACTGGAAGAAGGGATTGACGGCTTAATTCATATCTCGGATATTTCCTGGGCCCAACGGATCGGTCATCCTTCTGAGGTCTTGAAAAAGGGGGAAGTGGTTCGGGCCAAGGTCCTCAGCGTGGATAAGGAGAATGAGCGGTTATCGTTGGGGATCAAGCAACTGACCCCTGATCCCTGGGAGAGTGTGGAAGAGAAGTATCCGGTAGGGACTTCTCTGGTGGGGAAAATCGTGAAGATCACCAATTTTGGTGCTTTTGCCGAACTGGAAGAAGGAGTGGAAGGGCTGGTCCACATCTCCGAGTTGACCCGGCGCCGTATCGGCAGCCCAGAAGAGGTGGTTTCCGTGGGAGACCGGGTCTGGATGAAGGTGCTCAAAGTCGACGCCGCGGAACGGCGCATCGGGTTAAGCATCAAGGCGTATCAGGAGGAGATGGGGCTTGCGGATGACGAGATTCCCAAGGAAGAGGTGGCAGAAACCCCTCCGTCAGATGCTCTCCCTGCGGAGAGTTCCCAGCTTCCAGAGGAGGCAGGAGAAACGGTAGACAGGGATGAGGAAAAGCCGACCACCGATGAACCGGCTGAAGTCTAAGGGGAAGACAACATGGCCGGTACATCCCGAAACCTCTGGGTAATCGGGCTAGTGACCTTTGGTATCCTGGGACTCTCCTTCTTTCTCTTCGCCTTCTTCTTGACCCTGTGGGAAGGGAAAGATACGGTATGGAGCGAGGGGAAGGGACGAATCGGCCTGATACCGATCACGGGACCACTCATCGATGCCCGTCCCATTATCAAGCAGCTACAACGCTTCAGCAGGGATAGCTCTATCAAGGCTATCGTCCTGCGTATAGACAGCCCAGGAGGAGGGGTGGTCCCCTCGCAGGAACTCTACCGGGAGATTCGTCGCACCCGGGAGCAGGGAAAACGGGTCGTTGCTTCTCTCGGAGATGTGGCCGCCTCGGGTGGATACTATGTGGCAGTAGCGGCGGAAACCATTTTTGCCAACCCGGGAACGATTACCGGGAGTATCGGGGTGATTTTGCACCTGTCGAACGTTGAGGCGCTGCTGGAAAAGGTGGGACTCAAGTTCGAGGTGATGAAGAGTGGCCGGTACAAAGACCTTGGTTCTCCGTTTCGGGCCTTAGATGAGAGCGAACGCCAGATCCTGCAGGCCCTCCTGGAAGATGTACATGCCCAATTTGTTGAGGCGGTGGCAGAAGGACGGCAACTCACCGTAGACCGGGTACGAGAGCTGGCTGATGGACGGATCTTTTCCGGCCGGCAGGCTTTAGAGCTTGGTCTGGTAGATCGACTGGGAAGCCTGCGCGATGCGATTCTGGCTACGGCAAAGTCGGTAGGGATTCCGGGAGAACCTCGCGTAGTCCGCGGTGAGCCGGAACGGGGACTCCTCTGGACGCTGCTACGGGGAGATCTCTCCTGGGAAACGCTTTTAGGCAATTATCTGTACAGCAGGAGATACCAGCTCCAATATCTCTGGTATTGAGCCGTCTCTCTCCCCCACGAGCAGCCGTAAGCGGTGAGAAGCGAGGAGAGGGCAGGACAGGGAACGGCCTCTGAGCTGCTGGACAGAAGAAGAGACTTACAGGGGGCGTAAGAGGGGAAAAAGAATGACCAAAGCGGAGTTGGTGGAAAAGGTGGCAGAGAGGATCAACCTGACCAAGAAACAGACAGAAGTCATTGTCAATACTCTTTTTGCCAGTATTGCTGATGCCCTGGCGCGGGGAGACAAGGTAGAACTCAGGGGGTTTGGGAGCTTTCGCGTGCGTTACCGGCATCCGCGGGAGGGACGGAACCCCAAGACAGGAGCGACGGTGCATATCCCGGCCAAGAAGGTACCCTTTTTCCGCGCGGGAAAAGAGTTGAGAGAGATGGTGGACCAATGATCTGCTCCCCCAGGTGAGGGGAGAAGCGCCTTCCCCTGGGGAGATAGACGGAGCGTAGCAGGCCAGGAGAAATTCTTCCCTCATCTTTTTGTGCGTTGCTGTCGATACGATAGAGAGAAGAGAGTCACCAGAAAATCTGTATGGGTGCCCTCCCGGAGGAGCAGGGGGGCAGAGTGAAGATAGAGGAAAAGAGATGACTCAACGCTATTTGGTTACGGGGGGAGCAGGTTTCATCGGATCCCATATTGCCGAAGCTTTACTCAGACAAGGCCAGGAAGTCATCGTCATCGACAACCTTGCCACCGGGAAGAAAAGCCATCTGGAAGTGCTCATGCGTGTTGCCGCCACCCCGGCGGTGCAGGAAAAGGGGGGGAGTCTCTGTTTTGTCCAGGGAGATCTGCGAGACTTTTCCGGATTGCAGGAGGTGGTGCGGGGGGTCGATTTCATCCTGCACCAGGCGGCTCTCCCTTCGGTTGCCCGCTCTCTAGAAGACCCGCAAACAACGAGTCAGGTGAACATCGAGGGGACCCTTAACCTCCTGGTGGCCGCGTATGAAGCCAGGGTCAAGCGCTTTGTGTATGCCTCATCTTCCTCGGTGTATGGGGATTCCCCGGTGCTGCCCAAGCACGAGGACATGCCTCCGCAGCCCCTGTCTCCTTATGCGGTTTCTAAACTGGCCGGAGAGCAGTACTGTCGAGTTTTTGCGCATGTCTACGGCCTGGAGACCGTTTCCCTGCGCTACTTCAATGTCTTTGGACCCCGCCAGAACCCTTACGCCCAGTACGCTGCCGTTATCCCCCGTTTTATCCACCAGATATTGAACGGAGAGCGACCGGTGGTGTACGGTGATGGCGAACAATCCCGCGACTTCTCGTATATCGATAACATCGTCCAGGCCAACCTCCTGGCCCTGGAGGCCCCGGAGGTCTCGGGAATGGTCTGTAACATCGCCTGTGGGGAGCGGATAACGCTGAACGAGCTTTTACAGGAGCTCGGGAAGATCTTTGGCCAAAGGATTCAGGCCGAGTATACCACTCCCCGCCCCGGAGATGTGAAACACTCACAGGCCGATATCTCCCGGGCTCGCCAGCTCTTACGCTACCGGCCCATAGTAGGCTTTGCCGAAGGGTTGCGGCGGACGGTTGCCTATATACGGCAGATGGAAAAGGAGAGACCAGAGCGGTAAAGATTCAGGCTGGCCCGCAGGGAGGCTCTCCTTGCCCGCGAAGACGAGTGACCGTTTCGAGGCTGTGTAAGAGGAGGGGGGATTATGCGAGCCCCCAAATGGTCATCCCGGGAGAAGAACGGTCCTTCCTCCAGCGTCAGCGACCTGATCAAGGTAAAGGGAATCGGGAAGAAGATTCTCGAACAGAATTGAACGACTCTGTGCCGGTGAGGACGGCAGCTAAAGCCGGTTTTAGAGAATACACGGCCTCGAACGGTCTGCATACCAGGAAAGAAGAGAGGAGAAGAGAGCATCAATGGCCAGAATACTAGTGACGGGAGGAGCCGGGTTTATCGGTTCCCATCTCTGCGAGTTTTTCCTCCAGCAGGGACATGAAGTGATCTGTATGGATAACCTGTTGACCGGAACCATTGCCAATATCGCGCATATCCATCAGGAGAAGTTCCTGTTTATCAAACATGATGTGACCAACTACATCTATATCGATGGTCCACTCGACTTCATCTTACACTTTGCCTCTCCGGCCAGTCCTATCGATTACCAGGAGCTCCCGATCCAGACGTTAAAGGTGGGGTCACTGGGTACCCACAAGGCCCTGGGGCTGGCCAAGGAGAAGAGGGCGGTCTTTCTGCTCGCTTCTACCTCCGAGGTCTACGGCGACCCGCTGGTTCACCCCCAACGCGAGGACTACTGGGGCAACGTGAACCCGATTGGCCCGCGGGGGGTCTATGACGAGGCCAAGCGATTTGCTGAAGCGTTGACCATGGCCTATCATCGCACGCACCAGATAGAGACACGTATTGTGCGGATCTTCAATACCTTTGGGCCTCGCATGCGCCTGCGGGATGGCCGGGCCGTGCCCAACTTTATCCGGCAGGCGTTGCAAGGGGAACCGATTACCGTGTATGGAGATGGATCCCAGACCCGGAGCTTCTGCTATATCTCCGACATGGTGGAAGGGATTTCCCGGGCCTTGCTGCAGGGAGACAATTTCCCGATCAATCTGGGCAACCCGGAAGAGATGACCATCTTGGAGCTGGCCCAGACGATTATTGAGTTGACCCAGAGCCGGAGTGAGATCGTCTTCCAGCCTTTGCCGGTGGATGATCCCCGGGTACGAAAGCCGGATATCACCCGGGCGAAGACCCTGCTCAACTGGGAACCCCGCGTCGGTATCCGGGAGGGACTTCGCCATACCATCGCCTACTTCCAGGAACGGTTAGGAAGCAAAAAGTAGAGATGAAACGGAAAGGGGTGAGATATCCCCAGACCATCAAGGAATGGCCGGAAGAGGAACGACCACGGGAGCGACTGGTCAAATGGGGAGCAGGTACTCTCTCTGAGACCCAGCTTCTGGCCATTATTCTGGGAACCGGTGATCATGCCAGCGGTCTGAGTGCCGTCGATCTGGCGCGCCTGCTCCTTGGACATTTCGAAACCCTGCGGGGTATCGATGCAGCGAGCATCACCGAGCTGTGTGCGGTCAAAGGGATCGGGCTCGCCAAGGCCACACAGGTAAAAGCGGCACTGGAATTGGGACGTCGCCTACTCGCTGCCGGCGAAGGTCCCCAACCCCAGTTCCGCAGCAGCCAGGATGTATTTACCTACTATCACCCCCTGTTTGTCAATGTCAAGCAAGAGATCTTTAAGTGTATCCTTTTGGATAGCAAAAATCGGTTTCTGAAAGAGGTTACCGTGTCTGAGGGGAGTCTGACGGCAAGCCTTGTCCATCCGCGCGAGGTCTTTAAGCCGGCCATCCGGGAATCGGCGGCAGCCGTCATCTTTGTCCACAACCATCCGAGTGGAGATCCTACTCCCAGCAAGGAAGACCTGGAGATGACACGCCGGCTGGTGCAGGTGGGGGAGATCATCGGGATTCGAGTGCTTGATCATATCATCGTGGGGGATGGACGCTACGTAAGCTTTGCGGACCAGGGACTGCTGTAAGAGGAGGAAGGCCCATTTTACACCTCTGTGTTTTAGGGAGTGGAAGTGGAGGGAACATCATCTATGTGGAGACGGAGAGCCTGAAACTCCTTATCGACGGAGGGCTCAGTGCCCGTCAGACCCTCAAGCGCCTCACCGCTATTGGTCGACGCATCGAAGACATCGATGCGATCCTCGTGTCTCATGAGCATACCGACCATATCCAGGGGGTAGGGATATTGGCGCGCCGTTTTATGATTCCGGTCTATACGAATGAGGGGACCTATCGCCAGTCACATCTGGTCATGGGAGAGGTCCCGATCCGCCGGTCCTTCGTCACCGGAAAGCCTTTCCACATCCATGATGTCCTCTTTGAACCGTTCTCCCTTTCCCATGATGCCGAAGATCCGGTCGGTTTTGTTATCCGCTATGGCCAGCGTAAGGTCACCATCCTCACCGATCTCGGGTATGTGACCCATCTGGTGAGGGAAAAAGCCCGGGGGTCCCATCTTTTGGTCCTGGAGTTCAACCACGACCCGGAGATGCTGAAAGCCTGCCCCTATCCCTGGCCGATCAAGCAGCGTATCCGGAGCCGGCGCGGGCATCTCTCTAACGAAGAAGCAGGACGACTCCTCAAGGAGGTGGTGCATCAGGAGCTCGAGTATGTGGTCCTCGCTCATCTCAGTGAGACGAGTAACCACCCGGATCTGGCCTTACTTACGGCCCAGGAGAACATCTCCCCCTATACACCGCTCCTGTCGGTTGCCAAACAGCATGAGGTGGGAACCCTCCTTTCCTTGACAGGTTAACCCGGCTTCCCGTAGAATAAAAGAGAGAGAAGAGCCGAGGGGTATGATGGATACATGGCATGAAGAATGTGGAGTCTTTGGCATATACGGGTCAGAAGAGGCGGCACATCTGACCTATTTGGGGCTCTATGCCCTCCAGCATCGGGGACAGGAGAGTACCGGTATCGTCTCCTCGACGGGAGACGGACTCCATCTGGAAGTGGGGATGGGACTGGTCGCCGATGTCTTTACCGAGGAGCGGTTAAAACGATTGCCAGGCCATCTGGCCATAGGACACAACCGCTACTCTACCAGCGGTTCCAGTCTGCTGAAGAATGCCCAACCTTTTGTGGTCGATTACGCGGAAGGCTCTTTGGCCCTGGCCCACAACGGGAACCTGGTGAATGCCGTCGAGATTCGTCGCGCCCTGGAGAGACAGGGCTCCATCTTCCGCTCCACAACAGACAGCGAGGTTATTGTACACCTGATCGCCCGTTCCCAGGCACCAACGCTGACCGGCCGGGTGATTGAAGCCTTAAGCCAGGTAAAAGGGGCTTATTCTCTCCTCCTCATGAGCAGAGACCAGCTTATCGGGGTACGAGACCCGCACGGATTTCGGCCTCTGGTACTCGGCCAGCACAATGGCGCCCTGATCCTCGCTTCTGAAACCTGCGCCCTGGATCTGATCGGGGCCACCTACCTGCGGGATGTGGCCCCGGGAGAGATGGTTGTGCTGGATCGGAACGGGATCGAGTCCCTTTTTCCTTTTGCCTCGAGCCGGCATGCGTACTGCATCTTCGAGTTTATCTATTTTGCCCGCCCGGATAGCTATATCTATGGCAAGAATGTCTACCCGATCCGGAAAGCATTGGGACGACAACTGGCCCGTGAGGCACCTGTGGAGGCCGATGTGGTGATCCCGGTTCCTGATTCGGGAGTGCCGGCCGCACTCGGCTATGCCGAGGAATCCCAGATCCCGTTTGAGCTAGGACTCATCCGCAACCATTATGTGCATCGCACCTTTATCGAACCGCAGAAGGCGATCCGCCACTTTGGCGTTCGGGTAAAACTCAACGCCAGCCGGGAGTGTATCCAGGGACGACGGGTCATCATTGTCGATGATTCGATTGTGCGGGGAACAACGGCCCAGAAGATCGTGGCCATGGTCCGCAACGCCGGCGCCCGCGAGATTCACATGCGCATCAGCTCTCCTCCCATCACCCATCCCTGCTTTTACGGGATCGATACTCCCCACCAGGAGGATCTGCTGGCAGCCACCCACACCCTCGAGGAGAGTCGAGCTTTCTTACAGGTAGATAGCCTGGCTTATCTCTCGCTGGAAGGACTCAAGAAGACGGTCTGCCCGGAGAGCGATACCCGGTATTGCGTCGCCTGTTTCACGGGAGACTATCCGGCCGAGTTTCCCCATCTGCACAGCCCCCAGCTTGCTCTCTTTGGAAAGGAGTGAGAGGACCTTAATTGCAACAGGCTTAAAAAGCACTCCCCTGTTTTTCGAATTCGCTCTGGCAGGAGACACAGTACCGGGCAAAGGGGAGGAGTTCCAGCCGTTTAAAAGGGATCTCCTCTTCGCATTCTTCACACTTTCCGTAACTCCCCTCCTCGATCTTGCGTAACGCCTCTTCAATCAGCCGGAGTTTGTTCCTTTCGTTTTCTCCCAGCCCCAAAGTGACCTCTTTGGAATAGGAGTGAGAGGCCACATCCCCACTGTCCCGTATGTCATCTTCTCGCATATCCTGGCTGTAGGTTTTCAGTTTCTCCATTTGCCCGACTAAGGCTTGCCGCATCTCTAAGAGTTTCTCCTTCAAGTACTGGATTTCCGCTGCTGTGACCACCACGCATCCTCCTTTGTTGAGCCTACGGTTGGACAGGGCTCCCTTGGGGGGTGGGAAGCTGGGCAGCACTCCCCCAGAGGCGTTCAAGATCGTAGTACCGGCGGGTCTCTTCCTGAAAGATGTGGATAACCAGGTCTCCATAGTCCATGAGGACCCAGCGCGCCTCCTGGTATCCCTCGACTCCCAAGGCGGCAATGCCTCGTTTGCCCAGTGATTCATCGATCGCATCGGCAATGGTCTGCACCTGCCGATCCGAACTCCCGCTACAGATCAGGAAGTAGTCGGTAAATGAGGAGGTGCGACGCACATCAAGGAGAACGACATGGGAGGCTTTTTTGTCAAGCGCCGCTTCTGTTGAGAGATGGGCTTTTTCTTCTGCCGACAAGCTCATAGACTCTCCTTCTCTTTACTCGCGAATCTGGCCTTCACCAAAGACGATGTACTTGGTTGAGGTAAGATGCTCCAGCCCCATGGGACCACGCACATGGAGTTTCTGGGTGCTGATACCCAGTTCTGTCCCCAGGCCGAATTGATGTCCATCGGTAAAGCGGGTGGAAGCGTTGACATAGACGGCAGCCGCATCAACCCGGGCCAGGAACTCCCGGGCTTTCTGATAGTTGTTGGTGACGATAGCCTCAGAGAGCTTTGACCCATGGCGGGCGATATGAGCGATAGCCTCCTGCATATCGGGAACAACCCGCACAGAGAGGATGAGATCGAGGTATTCGGTGTCCCAATCGGCAGCGGTGGCCGGGGTAAGGCGGGGAAGGATTTGGCAGGTGCGCTCGCACCCGCGCACCTCCACTCCCGCCTCTTCCAGTTGGGCAATACAGGCCGGCAGGAACTTTTCGGCAATCTCTTCGTGTACCAGCAGAGTCTCCATGGCGTTACAGACGGAAGGACGTTGCACCTTTGCGTTATAGACGATCTTTAGAGCCATCTCCAGATCAGCCTCGCTGTCGACGTAAGTATGGCACAACCCGCGGTCATGTTTGATCACCGGAATGCGCGAGTGTTCGGTGACCGTCCGGATGAGCCCCTCTCCACCACGAGCCACGATGAGATCGATATACTGGTCCAGGGAGAGGAGATGAAAGATGGCGGCTCTAT
Organism: Nitrospinota bacterium; assembly: GCA_003696125.1. GTDB lineage: Bacteria > Tectomicrobia > Entotheonellia > J063 > J063 > J063. The sequence continues at coordinate 2,562 of RFHZ01000683.1, read as the reverse complement.
CCGTAATGGGAACCACCTGCAGTGCCTCCTCGGGCAAGCCGGTCTGACGGCAGGCCTCGGTGAGTACCTTTTGTAAGGCGAGGTTAGAGTGGATCGCTTCCGATCCTCCCCGCAAGATCACTGCATTGCCCGCTTTGAGACAGAGGGCGGCCGCATCGACCGTGACATTGGGACGCGACTCATAGATGATGCCGATGACCCCGATCGGGACCCGCATCAGACCGATCTGAAGGTTATTGGGACGCTTCCACATGCGGGTCTCCCCCACCGGATCAGGAAGGGCCGCGACTTCGTGGAGGATGGCGCGCATCTCTGCCAGGCGGGCAGGAGTAAGTCGCAACCGATCCAGCATGGCGGTGGAGAGTTTGGCCTCGACACCTCGTTCTAAATCCTTCTGATTCTCCGCAAGGATATAGTCCTGGTGAGCCTGCAGTCCCTGTGCCATCACCTCCAGAGCCTGATTCTTGACCTGAGTGGAGATCGAGGCCATGACCTGGGCAGCGTGTTGGGCTTTCTGGGCCATCGCTTCTATCGTTGCCGTGATGTTCTCCATGGACTCCCCCTTTGCTTAAAGTAAGACAAGGTTATCTCGATGAATGACTTCATCCTGATATTTGTACCCTAAGAGGGATTCGATATGTGAGGTGTGGTGCTGTTTGATCCGCCGTACTTCTTTGGCATTGTAGTTGACCAAGCCCCGGGCAAAGGCTTTCCCGTTGAGATCACAGCAGGTCACCGCATCTCCGAATTCGAAATTCCCCTCGACCGCAACGATCCCGGAAGGGAGAAGACTCTTCCCTTTATAGAGGATCGCCTCACGGGCTCCATCGTCTACCGTGATGATGCCTCGTGGTTTCAGGGTATGCACAATCCAGTGCTTTCTCCCCCGCAGAAGAGGGGTCTTGTACGGCAGGAAAAGGGTCCCCAGATCTTCGCCGGCCAGCAGGCGGTGGAGGACCTTCTCGCATCGACCATTGGCGATAAGCACGGGAATACCGGAGATAACCACCTTTTTCGCGGCCTGGATCTTGGTATACATCCCACCGGTCCCCATGGCCGTGCCTTTCCCCCCTCCCAACCGTTCGATGTCTGGGGTAATGGAAGGAACCAGGGTGATCAATTCTGCCTGGGGATGGATACGGGGATCCTGCGTGTAGAGCCCGTCCGTATCGGTGAGTATGATCAGGAGGTCCGCTTCCACCAGGTTGGTCACCAGGGCGGAGAGGGTATCGTTATCCCCGAATTTGATCTCGGAGACGGAGACGGTATCATTTTCGTTGATGATCGGGATTACCCGGTGCTGGAGTAAAGTGATCAGGGTATTCCGTGCGTTGAGGTAACGCCGTCGATTGCCGAGATCGGCATGGGTGAGGAGCACCTGGGCTACCTGATGATGGTATTGATCGAAGAGCTTTTCATAGGCCCAGATGAGATAACTCTGCCCGACGGCTGCCGCCGCCTGCTTGAGGGAAACGGTGCGCGGAATCTCCTTGAGTTGCAATTTCTGCGTACCTGCCGCAACCGCACCAGAGGAGACCAGCAGGATCTCCAGTCCCTGATCCATCAACTCAGAGATTTGCTGAACAAGGCTCGCCATCAAGGGGGCATTCAGCCCCTCTCCTGTCGTGGTGACCAGAGAGCTTCCCAGCTTGATGACGATCCGTCTGACGTTGCGCAGTGTCGTTGCTCTTACTTCGGGATATTCGGTCAATGTCCCTCCATCGACGTTAGCGCACACACTTCTTCCTGTTGAGATGCTAAGAGAGACGTTATGCTCCGCAGTAACTCTGGAATCCCCTCTCCTGTGATGGCCGAGATCGCATGGATCGGGTGAGGATATCCCTGGCGAATGAGGGCTTGACGCAAGAGGGAAAAGCGCTCTTTCGCTCCCGGAATATCGATCTTGGTTGCCGCCACGATTTGAGGCTTCTTCAGCAGGGAAGAATCATACCGGGCCAGTTCGCGATTGATGGTGAGAAAATCGGTGTACGGCTCACGATCTTTCACCGACACATCTACCAGATGGACCAGGACCCTGGTCCGTTCGATATGACGGAGGAAACGGCTTCCCAGCCCCCGTCCTTCGGCTGCCCCCTGGATCAGCCCCGGAATATCGGCGATGACACAGGTGCGATCGAAATCCAGACGCACGGTGCCTAAGTAAGGGGCAAGGGTGGTAAAGGGATAGGGAGCCACCTTGGGTTTGGCCGCCGAAACCTGGCGGATCAAGGTCGATTTGCCGGCATTGGGGAGTCCGATCAGACCGACATCGGCCAGGAGCTTCAACTCGAGCCGTAACCAGCGTTCTTCCCCCGGTTGCCCAGGTTCGGCATAGCGAGGGGCTTGGTTGGTAGAGGATTTGAATTTCGCGTTCCCCCGTCCTCCCCGACCTCCCCGGGCGACAACGCATTCTGCCCCCTCGGTACAGAGATCGGCCAGCACCTCTCCACTCTCGGCATCATAGACTACCGTGCCCAAGGGGACCCGGATGATGACGTCAGCCCCTTTGCGACCATCCTGCGTCTTCCCCTTCCCATGGGCACCGTTTTGGGCTTTGTAATG
>RFHZ01000682.1 GCA_003696125.1 Nitrospinota bacterium | reverse complement strand
TCGCTGCCGGTAGTGGAGGACCGGATCATAGGTTTCGGAGACGGTAAAATCGCCAGAGGGGGCGTTTTGTCCCCGGTAGATCGCCGGTGCATGGTGCAGGTGGCAGAAGTGGGCGGCCAGCCAGTTGGCCAGGATCATCAACTCAGAGACGATGATCTGGCTGGGGGTCTCCCGCTCGATCTTCTCCAGGAAGATGTTCTTCTCCTCGTCCACAGAGATCTCCAGTTGGGGAATGGGGAGCAGCAGTGCCCCGCTCTCCACCCGTTTCTGGCGTAGAAGCTGGCTCAGCTCCAGCAGCAGGGCAAGTTCAGGGTCCTCTTCCAGCCGGGCATCCACCTCCTGATAGGTCAACTGCCGCTGCACACAGATACGACTCGGGACGATCTCGTACGTGGCCACCTCTCCTTCCGGGGTTATGCGGACCAGCAGGCTCATGGCGAGTCGTTCCTGGCCGGCGGTGAGGCTGCACACCTCTTCGGAGAGGAGGGGGGGGAGCATGGGGATCTTCTGGTCAGGGAGATAGAGGGAGGTGGCCCGTTCCCGCGCCTCCTGATCCACCGGATCGTCGGGGAGCACGAAGTGGGAGACATCGGCGATATGCACCCCCACCACGAAGTCCTCCCCCGCCTTCTCGATGCTGAGGGCATCATCGATGTCCCGCGTGGTGGCGCTGTCGATGGTGAGGAGGGAGAGGGAACGGAGGTCACGGCGGGGAATCTCCCCCTCCTCGCTCAACCGCCTGCTCGCCTCAGCCGCCGCTTCCAGCACCGGTGCGGGAAACGCCTCCTGCAGGCGATAGCGATGGAGGAGCAGGTTTTCGTCTTCGTCCCAAAGACCAAGCTTGATGAGGAGTTGAAAGGCGGTGGCTGCCGTAGGGGGGAGCCCGGCCCGGGAGAGGAGCGCCTTGGCTTTACTGTACCGGGACGATTCCTCCCCGTAGATGGCTACCTCCTGCAGCAGGGCCACCAGCGGTTCCAGATCAGGGGGAATGTCCTGTCGTTCACCGGCCCAGACCTCTCGTATCCAGGCTGCCCCGGCCGTGAGTTCCTGTTCTCGCTCCTGATCGCGTTGCAGGGCAAGCAGCATCTGTTCCACCACCGCAGGGGGATTGGGGACAAAACGATCCCCTTTCCGCTTGAAATAGATGCGATCGGCATGCAGGGCCCGGAAGACGGCCGATTCATGGTCCGGGGTGATCTCCCCTTCAAAGCAGAACCCGGCCAGGGTCCGGCAGTCGTAACTCTCCTCCTCCTGCTGGAGCAATTCCCACAGTTCTTCCGGCTGCACGGCCTCTTTCAGTGCCTCCCGGGTAGCGGCGATCCGTTTGAGTTCAGCCACCAGTTGATCCCGCGAGGCGGAAGGGGAGAGACGGGAAGGGGAAACCGGATTGAGGCGGCTGGGGGAGAGGCTGACCTCCCGGTTCCCTTCCGTGAGCAGGTGCAGCTTCTTCCCCTTCTCTTCCAGGCAGACGCCGCAGGTGATCCTCTTCTCGCTGAAAAACTCGACAACAGTCCCTTTTTCCATGCCCATCCTAAAGGTTAGGGTTGCGTAGCCGGGGGCGCGACCTCACGCCCCGGTTCATTGCTGGCAACGCGGACAGCAATAGGTGCCTCGACCACCCAATCGTATCCGCACAATGGTGGTACCACAGCGGGGACAGGGCTCTCCTTGTCGCCGGTACACCTGGTGCAAGGCCCGAAACGTTCCTGGCGACCCGTCACCACGGGTGTAATTTACCACGGTAGACCCTCCATGTGCAATAGCCAGATGGAGAATCGATCGTATGGCCCTGTACAGGCGCTCTATTTCCCGATCACTCAGGGTAGAGACCGGTCGCGCCGGATGAATGCCGGCGGCAAAAAGCGACTCGTCCGCATAGATGTTCCCCAGCCCGGCACAGAAGCTCTGGTCGAGCAAAAGCGGTTTGATCTTTCCCTTGCGTGATCGCAACCGGTCCTGGAACAGGGGGAGCGATACCTGCAGGAGATCCGGACCCAGGCGGCGGAGGCGAGGGTGTTGCCAGATCTCCTTTCGCCTTCCCAGGGCGAGGGTACCGAAGGTGCGCGGGTCCCAGTAGCGTAGCTCGTATTCCCGGCCGGCAAAGGTAAGGATGAGGTGGGTATGTTTTGCTACTGGCTGCCGGTGGGGAGCGAGAAAGAGGCGACCGCTCATGCCCAGGTGAACCCAGAGGAGCAGATCACCCTGCAGGGAGATGAGGATATGCTTGCCGCGCCGGCCTACCTCTTCGATATGACGTCCCGGCAGATCGGTGAGGAAGCGTTGGGGATCGCTTTGTACCAGGCGGGGCAGGGAGAGGTGCACGGTGGTGATGGTGTGGTGGGGCAGCACGGACTGCAGGTCTCTGACAATGGTTTCCACCTCAGGGAGCTCGGGCATCAGGACAGGCCTTCTTCCAGGGAGATACACGCTTTGACCAGTGCGGTGAGTGCCGGTTCCGGATAGGTCAACCGCGCCACCAGCTCCTTTCCCCTCTCCGAGAGCCTCCGGTATCCCCACCGACACCGCCGCAACGTCTCCTCCCGGTCATGACGGGCGAAATAGAAGGGGAGATTCAGGCTGAAGAAGGAGAGGCTATCCGCCTCCCGCAGCAGGTCGGCGCGACGATTCCCTCCCTGTTCATGCTGGCAGACCAGGGCATAGACCTCTTCGATCAGGGCAGGGCTGGCCTGGCATTCCTGCATGATCTCCTTGAGGATTTGGGCACTGTTGCGGGCATGAGCGGCTTTAAAGGCATCATAGTCCTGGTAGGCTTCGCGCCTGACCTTGCGGGTCTCTATGGCCCGTTCGATATCGTGTCCCAGGGCAGCGATCTGCAGCGCCTCGTCCGCATCCGGCTCAAGCCTGAGCAGCCAGTCGAGGGTATCCCGGGCATGCCGGGGATCTTCGGGCACCGGAGAGGTGGCGATGATCTCTTCGATCTTCTTCTTGATGCAGTCCAGGCTATGCATGGCGGTAGCAGAGCACCACCCGGCGGATGTTCTCGAGATTCATCAACAGGGCCAGGCAGAGCAGGGTGAGCAGGATAGAGTTGAGCAGGGCGCCTATAAAGATCAGAAAGAGACGGATATCCCGTCCAATGCGGAAGGGATCCTGTCGCGGGCCGAGCCGGCGTCGCATGAGGCCGTCGTACTTATCCGCGGTGTAGCTGTTGACAAAAGAGCCGATCAGGGCGAGGAATCCGATGTAGAAGGGGAGCAGATCCCCTCGCGCGAGCAGGGCATAGTAGGTGAGACCGGAGAGGAGAAACCCGTCTGCATAGCGGTCCAGTACCGCGTCAAACCACTTCCCGAAGTCGCTCTGCCGGTGCTTGAGCCTGGCCACCTCCCCGTCGCACCCATCGATGATCGAGGAGATCTGGGTGCAGATCGCCCCGGCAATGCGGGCCATATCGCTCCCCAGGAAGAAGAAGAGCGAGGCCAGCAGGGAGAGGAGGAAGGAGAGGACAGAGATCTGGTTGGGGGAGATATCCCGCTGTACCAGATACCTGGTGATGCGGGTGGAGATAGGGCGATTGATGTACCGGGATACCGGACCGTCAGACGGCTTGCGGAGCTGGTCGAGGAGGACGGTTTCCGCCTTGTGCAGGGCGGCTTCATCATCGAGATCGATCCAGAAGCGCTGGCCGATGGGGAAGGGTTTGACACAACCTTTTTCTGCCAGCACCTTGATCCCACCGGAGAGGGAGCTGTCGTTACGGGTGGCCATGCTGGTCTCCAGCGCAGAGAAGATGGCCGGAGAGCAGAGGAAGATGCCGGTATCGTAAGCGTTGTATAGCGGGATATGCTTGCCGATATCGCGGATGCGATCCTGCTGGATATAGACCTTGGTCACGTCTGCCATATCGACGAAGGGGTTGTCCTGCACCCGTTCATCCACCGCCAGGATCACCTCGTCCTCCTGGAGGGGCTGTTGCTGGAGCTGCTGCAGGATGGCAGGATCAAAGAGGTGATCGACCATCAGCAGGACGAAGTTCCCGGTGAGCAGCGGCTTGGCCTTGAGCACGGAGAGCCCGTTTTCCCTGTCCCACTCCTCGTTCACGATGGTGGTGATCTTGAGACCCCGCTCCCGTCCCAGCTTCTCCAGGAAGGCCTCCACCTTCTCGCTGTTATAGCCGGTCACCACGTAGAAGTCGTGGAGACCACTCTCCTGGGCGCTTAAGATGACCCGTTCGATCAGGGAGAGACCCAGCAAAGCCACAAGGGGCTTGGAGTCGCCCCTTGCGGCCAGTCGTTTCCCTTGACCAGCGGCGATGATCAGGCACTGCACGGCTTAATCC
>RFHZ01000681.1 GCA_003696125.1 Nitrospinota bacterium | reverse complement strand
TTCCTGGCCTGCTGAGAGGGATCGGATTTCCCGAAAACACCTCCCAGAGCGCCACCCGTCGCTTCGGTGGAGAAAAGTGGGGAAAAAGGTGACATAACGTGGGAGAGTTAAAAGCACCTCGTGAGAAGAGAGCTCCTCTGCCGGCAAAACGATGCGGAGACATGACAGTGGACTTTTACTGGGAGAGGAGGGAGAGGCAAGAGACGGTGCCCCGTAGACTCGCGGTGGCGATACAGAGTGGGGCATGCCTCTGAACGACGTGACGGATAGCCGGCCGCACGTTGATAAAACTGCTATCTCTGCCTCTTGCAGAGTTCCTGCCGTAAGCCCAAACGCTGAACTTCAACCTGCAGCAAGGCCTTGCGTTCCAGTGTGCAGTAGCGAATGCATGTATCCTTTGTCAGCACGATCCCTCCATGTTGGCCACCAATGGGACGCCCCTCTGCATCTCTCACCTCTGAAGGGAAGTGGGCCTTGTGACGCCCTCCGCTCACTAAAGCGGGCAGCTTCCCGTGCCCTCACCTTCGATGAGGAACCCTTTATGTGGAGGCTCCGTCCAAACCCTGTCCCAGGAGAAAATATTCAAGACAGCATTCACGTCTGCATCTGCTTCATTTTACTGGGAGACCATATTCCGTGAGAAATTGCGTCGCTGCCGACGCTCCTCGCTATGACCTGTGATAGACTGCAGTATGGCATTGCGAGCGCAGCGAAACAATCTCCAGACCGAGAGAATACCAGTAACTTGAGACATGCACGCAACGATCGCAATGTACTGGCAATATTTCAGGCAAAAGTGATACAATAGCTGCACACAGCACAACCTATAGTAGTTCTCTAGAATGCAGTGCCCAGTATGTAAGGATACGGCTTTTTGCGTGCATGCATCAGGAAATCCTGCACTTGCTTTGGAGGGAAAAGAGGAGAAACCGTGGTGAAACAGGTACGTGCACTCTCGGCAACAGGGATGCTCGGCTCAGGGTTTCGGGAGTCTTCGCTACTGCGCGGACTCGACATGGAGCCGGACTTTATCGGGTGTGATGCCGGGTCGACCGACTCCGGTCCATATTACCTGGGAACCGGCACAGCCCATTTTTCCGATGATGCAGTCAGTCGCGATCTCCGTTTGATCTTACGGGGTGGACGAAAGCAGCGGATTCCGGTCATTATCGGTTCTGCCGGTACCGGAGGAGCAGATGGACAGGTCGATCATGTGGTGGAGTTGGTCTGCCGCATTGCCCATGCAGAGGGTATGCGGTTTCGATTAGGGATCATCTATGCCGAGCAGCAGGCAGACTATTTGATCCCCCAGTTGCGTCGCGGGCGGATAACGCCGCTGACGAAGACTCCGGAACCTTTAACCGAAGAGGTAATTCGACGAAGCACGCATATCGTAGGGATGGCCGGGATAGAGCCCTTCATCGAAGCGCTAGATCAGGGAGCCGAAGTGATCATTGCCGGCCGGTCGAGTGATACTTCGATCTTTGCCGCGATTCCGGTGATGCGTGGCCTCAATCCGGCCTCGGCCTGGCATGCAGCCAAGATCTTAGAATGTGGTGCGGCCTGCGTCAAACAGCGCCAGTATCCTGACTGTCTATTTGCGGTGATCTGTGATGATGCTTTCATCGTGGAGCCTCCTAACTCAGACTATGTGTGTACACCGGTCAGTGTGGCGTCGCACAATTTATACGAGAATGATTCCCCCTACACCCTCCGTGAGCCAGCAGGAATACTGCATACTGAACACTGCCGCTATGAGGCGGTCAGTGATCGCGCGGTACGGGTAACCGGCAGCACTTTTGAGCCGGCAACAGTATATACTGTGAAGCTGGAAGGTGCGGAGCTGGCCGGATACCAAAGTCTCTTTTTCGGGGCCATACGGGATCCGATGATCTTGAAACAGTTCCCTACCTGGCTCAAGGGGCTTACCGAAACCTTGCATCGTCGCTTTGCCGAGATCTATGGGGAAGAGGTAGGGAATCGGTATCAGTTACACTTTCGCACCTATGGGCTCAATGGGACGATGGGCCCTCTAGAGCCGGAAAAGCGGATCGGTCATGAAGTGTGCCTGGTGGTAGGAATCCTCGCCGATGAGCAGGAGTTGGCGACCAATCTGGCGAAGTCGGCGGCACACATAGCGGTACATTACCCTATTCCGGAGTGGAGTGGGCTGATTACCGCCCTTGCCTTTCCTCATTCTCCTCCAGAGCTCAACCGTGGACCGGTCTACCGATTTAATATGAACCATGTTGTCCAGCCAGACAGTTACAAAGAGATGTTCCGTATACACTACGAATCGATCGGAAACTGACTCGATGGTCGGGGACGAGGATTATCGCACCACAGCAGAGAGAGGGACACCATGAAGCTTGGTGAGCTCGCAAGCTTGATCCGGAGTAAGAATGCTGGTCCATTTCAGTTGACCTTCGACATCATGTTTGCGCGAGAAGAGGACTACCGCCGTGTGGTCACGTCTGGGGTCCTCACCACAGAGTGGTTTGCCAGGACGTATGAACTCCCCGTCCAGGAAATCAGCCTGTATTACTATGAACCTGCCTGGGCGATCAAGGTGACCATCC
>RFHZ01000680.1 GCA_003696125.1 Nitrospinota bacterium | reverse complement strand
TCTTCCCGGGCCAGACGCACCATGTGAGGGTTCCTATCCAGGCCGATGACCCGGAGAGAGAGGGCCTGGCAGCGGGCATGGCGGATGATGGCCCGTGGGATATCGGCCGAGCCGGTGGCGATGTCCAGGAAGGTGATCGGTTTTGCCCCTTCCTCCCTTCTCAACCAGCGTCTTACCTGGCGCATCACCACAGCCCTCCCCCCCAACCACCGGTTGATCTGCTGTACATCTCGCATACTCGCCCTGATGTCAGCGTACGGTTGACGAGGATCGTCGATCAATTCCGGTCGATCAATGCGGGGAGGTGGACTGCCCATCGCTTCCCATTAGCCATAACGGCACGAGATATATTCTCTGCTCCTCCCGGAGGACTCTTCCTTTACCATACTGGAAGCGACCATCCCTGTCAAGCGCGATACCGGGTATTCTTCGCTCATACCCTTCTTTTCTCCCCCCGGTGAGGGGCGCAACGGCGCTGCGCCCCTACGGGTGCGCCTGTGGGCAAAGGTAGCAAAGGCATCATCTGCTGAGAATACCTGACAGCGCAACTCTCTCCGAGGTGAGGCCATCCCCAGGAAAGCGATTGACGAAACTGCTGGTGTGCGCTACACTGGATTGTCAGATACTCTCCGGATTTTCTGCTACATATCTAGAGGAGACCAGGCAACGGTGCAGACAACTTTTCGTACAGCAAAAGCGGTGGCAGAACCTTACCCCCCTGTATTGCCGCTATTGAGAGGAGGTGGCTCGTGCCGGCTGGTGAACGGGTCCTGACACGAGGAGACCGGTCACGGCTTTACCCTGCAGGGCTGCGGGAGCGGGCTATTCTCTTTATCCTGGGCCTGTTCCTCCTCGTACCGGCGTGTAACCGCTCTGCCCCCTCAGATCCCCCTCCCCCGCTTACTCTCACCGTTTCTGCCGCTTCAGATCTGACTTACGCCTTCCAGGAGATCGGAGACCTGTTCCGGGCAGAGACCGGCATCCGGGTGCTCTTCAATTTCGGGTCGACCGGCCAACTGGCCCAACAGATCATGCAAGGGGCGCCGGTAGACCTCTTTGCGGCGGCAAACGTCTCCTTTATGGAAGAGCTAGAAAGGCAAGGCTTGATTATTCCAGAGACCAAAACCCTGTACGGCCGGGGTCGCCTTACCCTCTGGACACGGAAAGACGATCCCCTGTACATCGCCAGTCTGGAAGACCTGGCCCGGCCTGAGATCAGGCGGATTGCCATAGCCAATCCCTCGCATGCCCCGTACGGCATGGCTGCTCGTGAAGCACTACAATCTGCCGGTCTCTGGACCGTGCTCCAGCCCAAACTCATCCTGGGGGAAAATGTGCGACAGGCCCTGCAGTACGCGGAGACGGGGAATGTGGATGTGGCCATTGTGGCCCTTTCCTTAAGCCTGCGCGGGGGGGGAGAGTGGGTATTGATCCCGCAGGAACTGCACCGTCCGATCGACCAGGTCCTGGCGGTGATCAAGGGGACACCGCACGAGGAGGCGGCGCGTCGCTTTGCCGCCTTTATCAACGGACCGCAGGGGAGACCCATCATGCGCAAATACGGTTTTATTCTGCCCAACGAGGAGCTCCTCCCATGAGCTGGCACCCGCTCCTCCTCTCTCTCCAGGTCACCGCCGTTGCCACCCTCCTCATTCTACTCGTCGGCCTTCTGCTGGCCCTGCTTCTGGCCCGGAGCCGTTTTCCCGGTCAGACCATCGTGGAAACCCTGATCAATCTCCCGCTCGTCCTCCCGCCGAGTGTGGTCGGGTACTACCTTCTGCTGCTCCTGGGACGGGGGAATCCGCTGGCAGAATGGTTGGGAATCCGTCTCCTCTTTACCTGGCCGGCTGCGGCCATCGCCTCGACCGTTGTCGGACTCCCCCTGATGGTGCAGACGGCACGTGCGGCCATCGCCAATGTCGATCCGGTGCTGGAAAACGCCGCCCGCACCCTGGGCTCTTCCGAACTGGAGATCTTCTGGCGGGTGACCCTTCCCCTGGCCCGGCGGGGAATCCTTGCCGGCCTGATCCTGGGAGCAGCCAGGGCTTTAGGGGAATTTGGCGCCACCCTCATGGTGGCCGGCAACATCCCAGGTCGTACCCAAACCCTCCCCCTGGCCATCTATGATGCGGTGCTGAACCGGGAGTACTCCCTGGCCAACCAGATGGTTCTTCTGATGACCGGGCTGGCCTTCCTCAGCCTCTGGTGGGTACGCCGTATCGAGCAGAGCATCGTCCCCTCAGAGAGCAGGCCGGGGCAGGGGAGAGAGGAACAGGGATGAGTACCGTCCGTCTATACGTCGATATCGTCAAACAACTGGCCTCGTTTCGCCTGCAGGTCTCTCTGGAAGTTTATACCGAGATCCTGGTGCTCTTTGGCCCTTCCGGGGCAGGAAAGACCCAGACCCTGAACGCCATTGCCGGTCTGATGACCCCTGATAGAGGGGAAATCCTCCTGGATGGAGAGGTCTTTTTCCGCAGACACCGTATCCCTCCTTCGCGCTTTGTCCCGGCGCGGAAACGGGGGGTCGGTTATGTCTTCCAGCAGTATGCCCTCTTCCCCCACCTGACCGCTCTGGAAAATGTGGCCTATGCGCTGTGGCGACAGCCAGAAGCCCACAAACAGGCCCTACACCTGCTCGAGCGGATGCACCTGGCCCATCTGGCCCACCGCTATCCCCAGGAGATGTCGGGAGGACAGCAACAACGCGTGGCCATTGCCCGTGCCCTTGCCGCCAGGCCTAAGGTGCTGCTGCTGGATGAGCCCTTTTCTGCTCTGGACCTGCCCGTACGGGAACGGTTACAGCGTGAGCTACGGGATCTGCAGCAGGAACTCGGCCTGGTTGTCATCTATGTGACCCATAACCTGGAGGAGGCGTTTGTGGTCGGGCACCGCCTGGCCGTGATGCGAGAGGGACGGGTAGAGCAGATTGGTCCCATCGAGGAAGTCTTTCGCCGCCCGGTGAACTACCGGGCCGCCGAGATCATGGGGGTACGGAACCTCTTCCGGGCCCGTGTCCTCACCGTTACCCCACAGGGGATCTTGCTGGACTGGGATGGCTTGCGCCTGGAAGCGCCTCCCGCTCCTGTCCGGCCAGGAGAGATGATCACCGCCTACATCCGGCCGGAAGATATCAAAGTCCTCTACCCGAACCGCCCCTTGCTGCAGGCGGTACGTCACAATCATGTCACCGGTCGTATCATAGATACCCATATGAACTCCAGTTTCCGCAGCCTGCGCGTGGCTATCACCAATGGACACGAGATCGAAATCCGTTTCCCCCTCTACACCTACACCCCCTTCCGTCTGTCGCCAGGGGAAGCGCTGACCCTTTCTTTACGCAAAGAAGGGGTGGTGATTCTCCGTACCCCTTTAGAAGAGGATTCCTCCCCAGGACTCATGGCACAACCTGTTAGAGAGGCAGAAAGGAGAAGAGCGAATGGAAGCGACTCCGGCTGATGGAATTCAGCTCATCTTCCAGCGTGAGCCGCTTACTCATGCCTGGATGAATTTCCAGAGTAGTCATGTCCCGCTCCTCAAGCGACGCCATTGGGCTTACGAAGGGCTTCCTCTGATCGAAATCACACATACGGTGAGAGTCGCCTCGCACCTTCAACCCCTGTTCTGGCTGGGACAGAGCGTGGAAGGAGGGGCAGAAAAGCGGTTTCTCATCTTCCAGAACGCAGAGGGGAATTATGTGGTCGGGGGGGAGGTGACGCTGGGTGATCACCTGGCCGGCCACATTCGCCCTAGCGTCATCACCCTCCCTCTTTCCGCCAACGGGACACGACAGCCGATCTCGGAAAAGGGGTATCTGACCTTTGAGGCAGAGGTCAGGGAACGAACCCTGGGGCATCTCCGGCGGGAGATCGTGGTCAGGACCGGTGTAGGGAAGAGCATGGAGCCAGACTTCATCCTGCAGAAGAGCCTGCAGTCCTGGGTTTACGGGGAAAAATACTGGGTGTATAAACAGGAAGAAGCGCTCGGCAGGATAGAGAGAAACGGTTTTACCGATAAGCTGCGTTTCCGCTCCTTCCTCTTCCTCTCCGCGCAACCAGAGGTGTGGGAGCGGGCCTGTGTGCTCAGCCTCTTTGTGCCGACCCTGATGGACTCCCGGGTGCGCCTCAAACACCTCGTACAGGATCTGGCTGCCCCGGTGGGCGTCTTTGTGGTGGCCACCTTGCTGCACTCCATCGCCGCCGGGCTGGGAATCAGTCCCTTTAGCAGCCAGCGCTTCGGGACACTTATGACCATCCTCTACGGCCTGGGGACACGGCGTCCCCTACGGGCCATCGTGGCCCTGGCCGGTGGAGGGGGCCGGATACTACCAGGGACACTACATCAATCTGGGAGAGCTGGCCTCTACATATGGTAAGGCTGTCCTGGGCTGGATAACGCAAAGCCCGTCCGTAACCCCGCTTACCACCACCGGGAAGTACCTGGCCGGAAAGCTGCTGGCAGCAGCGGGGACCCTGGTCGTGGGACTGGGTCTCCGACGGGTGATCCAGCCGAGGATAGCGAGGCTTACCCGGCAGAGAAAGCCTTAAGCCTTAGAGCCCGGACCGTACTTCCCCTGGAAAAGGTCTCCCTCGGCAAAACGGGTAAAGCGGAAAGGGGTGAGATCAACGGTTGTCGCCTTTCCCTGGGTGATGAGCTCAGCCATGGCCAGTCCTATGGCCGGCGAGAGCTTGAAGCCATGGCCGCTGAAGCCGACCGCACAATAGAAACCCTCCAGACCGGGGAGAGGTCCCAGGATCGGATGCCAGTCAGGCGTAACCGTAATCGGTCCGGCCCATCCCCGGACAAAACCGGCATTCTCAAAAGAGGGGAGC
>RFHZ01000068.1 GCA_003696125.1 Nitrospinota bacterium | reverse complement strand
TCTCAAGGCGATGTTCCAAAACCTGGCCTTGCAAATCATGGAAGAAATAGCAAGAGGGCAGAACCATGTCTGATTTTCACCTCAGGCACTACAAACAACAAGAACTTATCCCGGTGTTCAGCGTTCTCTGCGCCAGGATTCAAGTGTAACATGGTCAAGTGAGTTCAGCAGGATTCGCCATTTCGCAAGTGGAATTTCCTATGCAACTATCTAGCTTTGCAGCCATTCTGGACGCGTTACCCTATTTTCACAGTGTCGCGGAAGAAGTACGGGAAATCGTTTTGGCCAATCTGGTGATGATCGGGGAGATTCCGGCACCGACTTTTGGTGAGGGAGCCCGGATTCACTTTCTGCAGGAACGGTTCAGTGAAGGAGGGTTACAAAACTGCTCCACCGATGAGGTGGGAAATGGACTCGCCATCCTTCCTGGAGAAGAGGGGGAACAGAACATCCTGGTCGTGGCTCGCGCCGATACGGCCTTCTCAACCAAGGTCGATCATACCCTTTCGGTCCAGCCGGATCGTATCGTTGGGCCGGCGGTGGGGGACAACAGCCTGGGGCTCGCGGTCCTTGCCTCCCTCCCTATCCTCTTTGAACGCTTAGCCATCCGGCTACGGTCGAACCTGATCCTGATGGGAGCGGTACACAGCCTGGGACGGGGAGACCTGGAAGGCATCCGCTTCTTTTTGGAGAACAGTGCCTTACCGATTCAGGCTGGCATCTGTGTCGAAGGTGTCCAGCTCGGTCACCTGAGTTACGCGTCGAGCGGCATGCTGCGGGGAGAGATCTCCTGCACGGTACCGGAGGACTACGACCGGACCTGGTTTGATACCACCGGTGCCCTCTTAACGATCAATGAGGTCATGAATAAGATCACCGCAATCCCTTTACCCAAAAGGCCACGCACCAACATCGTCCTCGGCTCACTGGAAGGTGGCAACTCCTTTGATACCATCGCCACCCATGCGGTACTCCGCTTTGAGATCCGGAGTGAATCGGCAGACATGGTGGATGACACACATCGACAGATTGAGGAGATCGTGGCGGAAGTTGCCTTGCAAAGCGGAGCGGAAGTCTCACTCGATATCCTGGCCAGGCGCAAACCGGGTGGACTCACCTTTGGGCATCCCCTGGTCCAATCTGCCCGGCGCATCATGCTCTCCCTGAATGTGCAGCCTCGTATCTTACCGAGTACCGCCGAGCTTTCCGCCTTCATCGACCACCAGATCCCTGCACTCACCTGCGGGATCACCAACGGCGAACACCTGGGGGAGATGAACGAGACCATCAAGATTACGCCGATCTGTACCGGCCTGGCGCAACTGATCGGGATTCTCCTCGCCATTGATGGGGGGTATGGCTATGAACATTGAACAATGGCTACAAACCCATACGTTTCACCATTCCCTCTTCAGCGATATGCGACGTCTCGTGGCGGAAAAGGAAAAGCAAGGGCTCACCATCTCCCTCTGCATCCCGACCTTTAATGAGGAGAAGACCATCGGGAAAGAGGTGGTGATCTTCAAATCCGAGTTGATGAGCCGCTATCCCTTGCTGGATGAGATCGCCGTGATCGACTCCGGGTCTGTGGACCGTACTCGAGAAGTGGCGGCGGCCTTTGGAGCAGATGTGTACCTGGCCTCCGACATCCTCCCGGAGATGGGGGAGAAACGGGGCAAAGGGGAAAACCTGTGGAAAGCGCTCTACCAGCTCACCGGTGATATCATCGTGTACGTGGATGCAGACATCAAGAACATTCATCCCCGCTTCGCCTACGGACTCCTGGCCCCGCTCATCTATTATCCAGAGATCAAATATGTGAAAGCATTCTACGATCGTCCTCTGGCCGTCTCGCACGGGATCCGTCCTTCGGGAGGAGGTCGGGTCACCGAGATCCTGGTTCGTCCCCTCTTCTCCCTCTTCTTCCCAGAGCTGACCGCCATCATCCAGCCCCTGTCCGGGGAGTACGCGGTCCGGCGTGAGGTCCTGGACCAGATCCCCTTTCCCATCGGATACGGGGTAGAGACCTCGCATCTGATCGATGTTTACCACAAATGGGGGCTAGAGGCGTTTGGGCAGACCGATCTCGACCAGCGGGTGCATCGTAACCAGCCTACCCGGGAACTGGGGAAGATGGCTTTTGGCATCCTGCGTACCTTCCTCTCCCGTGTCCGCTCCCTGGGACTTGTCCCCGAACTCCCTGAATTGAGTCCCATTTTACACCAGTTTCAGGCGCAGGACAATCGCTACGAGCAGGTGGAGTACGAGATCTTTGAAGAGGAGCGGCCCCCGATGCGGGAAGTCCCTGCTTACCAGGAGAAGTTTGGGGTGTACTCATGAGTGAAACGTTCCGCATTGCCATCGTCCACTACCACCTGCGTACCGGAGGGGTCACCCGCGTCATCCAGCATGCCTCCTCTGCCCTTTCCGGGCAGGTCAAGATGGTGGTGATTGTGGGTGAACCGCCCCAGGTAGAGGCCCCCTTGCCCCACGTCGCCGTCATCAACGGCCTTGGCTATGAGGGGGCTCGACAGAAGAGAGGGGCGCAGCAGCTTGTCCAGCAGATGCGCATGGCTGCCAGGAGAGTCCTGGGGGCTCCCCCGCATATCTGGCACTTTCATAACCATGCGCTGGGAAAGAGTCGTGTGCTGCCAGAGGTGGTGTATCACCTGGCCCAGACCGGAGAGCGACTCCTCCTCCAGCTACACGATTTTGCCGAAGATGGCCGGCCGGCAAATTACCGTTTCCTCCTCGATCACCTGGGTGGGGATACAGGGAAACTCGGTGCCCTCCTCTATCCCCAGGCTTCCCATGTGCATTACGCTGTGCTCAATCGGCGTGATCAGTGTTTCCTGCAGCGAGCAGGAGTCCCGGAAACACACCTCCACCTGTTACCCAATGCGGTATGGAT
>RFHZ01000679.1 GCA_003696125.1 Nitrospinota bacterium | reverse complement strand
CGATATCCTGGCGCCGGTGGAATCGCCCTTTTCCGTCTCCGAAATAGAGGGTGAGGCTGGCTCCACCGGTATTGGAGGTCACCCAATCCAGGTTTCCGTCCCCATCAAAATCGGCCGCTTCCACCCAGGTCGGTCCCTTCCCGACCGGGTAGACGTGATTGGCCAGGACTCCTCCCTGGCCGTTGCCGAGCATGACCGTCACCTTCCGCTCTGCCGAGGCGGGAATGATCAGGTCGAGATGCCCGTCATGATTCAGATCGGCCACGGCAATGGCATGGGGAAAGATCCCGGTCGCCTGAAAGGCCGCCCCCAGGGAGAGGGAAGGCCAGAAGAAGAGCAGGAGGCAAAGCCCCGCTCCTGTTGCCCGGAGCCGTCCACTGGATTGCTTATCGATTCCTCTGCGATAAGAGGCGAAGATAGGCCACCACATCTTTAAGATCCTGTTCACTCATATCAAAACCAAAGGCCGGCATAAACGAGGTCAGACCGACCGCCTTTCCCCCATCCCGGATCACGGCCAGGAGATACGCATCTGAGCGCTGCGGTACCACCTCCCGCAGATCCGGTACCGGTACCGGGGGTCGCATCACCTTCTTGTTCCAGTCCCATCCCTCCCCCTTTTCTCCATGGCAGAGGGCGCAGCGTTCCGTATAGAGGGCCTTCCCGTTTTCCAGGCCAGGGAAAGCCCGGGCAGCCCCTCCGGCAAAGAACAAGAGTAGACAACTGCCCAGGAAGAATCGATACCCCTTCCCTCTTCTACGCATGACAGAAGCCTCTTCTACCCTCCAATAGGGGGAATAGGCCATTTGGAAGGAGGAAAGGCCAGAGGAGCCTTCAGGTCGCCACCCCAGACGATCACAAAACGCAGGATGGCTCCACCGGTCAGGATAAGGGCGAATTCAACCGCCGCGATGATGCTCTCCCAACGACGGATAATGAAGTTCCCCACCGCCAGGATAAAAGGGATAACCAGGCCGACGGCGATGACCCCTCCCCAGAACCAGGGGGCCAGGGGACCTCTGGTACAGGGGAAGCGGGTGCAGAAGTCGAAACGGGTGATGTACTCGTAGGCGAGTTCCCCTCCCTTGACCATGATGAACTGCCCTGTCGGTGCCGGCTGGGTTGCAGCCGAAGCCAAAAAGGTGAGGAACTGGTAGAGCAGCACGGCCTCGATCACCTCAAAGATGAAGGTGGCAAGGCTGACCGAATGGAGCACGACCTGGTAGGAGCCCTCTTTTTTATAGGCGGCGATAAGGGGTCGGGTCAAGAGGAAGAGGAGTCCGGCTCCGGCCAGTCCGTTTAAGATTCCCGAATTGACGAAGATCACCGGGATGTACCGTCTCGACCAGATAGGGACAAATCCTGCTCCGCTCAGAAGAAGACCGGTGTTTACCGCCAGCCAGATGAGGAAGGGGATACCGACAACCCCCACCACCCGGCGGATCCAGGCACGCACCCCGAAGTAGTGGAGGGCAGCATAGGTGACAGCAAAGGGTCCTCCAAAACCCATGGCCCAACCACCCAAGACCATCCAGGAGTTGTAGTTGGTGAAGAAGATGGGGAAGGCCAGACCCCGTTCTGGCTTGCCCAGGTGGATGGTGATGAAGATCCCGGCCAACACATAAGAGGGGACGGCTGCATAAGCCGCGATCCTGGACAAGGTGGCAAAAGGTCGATACTTGGCGCTTACCAGATCAGCAAGCACGGCCACAAGGAAAATCCCGGCGCATAGTCCCCCCCAGAAGAGGTACATGGGTACCAGGACATCATGACTCCACTTTGTCTGCCACAGTACAATCGGTTCCATCCCTTTTACCTCATCTCTTTCCCTCTGTCCCCTATCGGGCAGGTTCCTCCTCTCTCCCCACGCTCCACCAGCAGCGCCCGGCTCCCGGCCGGGAGTCGAGCGCTAAGGGTGGAGGACTCGAATCAAGCGGATTACCGGCTTCCCGGGTAGGCCGTCCCCCAACCCCAGGCT
>RFHZ01000678.1 GCA_003696125.1 Nitrospinota bacterium | reverse complement strand
TCGCCTCGTCGTCAACGTGGGACGCGGTGGCGGCCAGGTGATCGATCACGTGCACATGCATCTATTGGGAGGCTGGCAACGGTAGGGGAGTAAAGAGAGTATGGATCTGGAGTTAACAGGAAAAGTAGCCCTGGTGACAGGGGGGAGTCGGGGCATCGGGCGGGCCATTGCGCATGGGCTGAGCGAGGAAGGGTGCCGGGTCAGCATCACGGCGCGTACCGAAGCGGATCTGCAACGGACGGCAGAGGAGATCCGGCAGAAAGGAGGGGAAGTGCTTCCCCTGCAGGCCGACATGACCCGGTTGGAAGAGATCGAGCGGGTGGTGCAGGCGGTACTGGAGCACTTTGGCACCATCGATATCCTGGTGAACAACGTGGGAGGAAGCCGGGGGGAGCGAACCTGGGAAGCCGGGGAAGCGGATTGGGAGGTCATGCTGGATCTTAACCTGCTCTCCGCCATCCGCACCACCCGCCTGGTCGTTCCCATCATGCGTAAGCAGGGAGGGGGACGCATCATCAACATCTCCTCCATCTACGGGCGCGAATGGGGAGGCCCGACAACCTACAACACGGTGAAGTCGGGGCTGATCGGCTTTACCAAGTCCCTGGCCCGGCAGCTTGCACCGGACAACATCCTGGTGAACAGTGTGGCACCCGGCTCCATCCTCTTCCCCGGTGGGAGCTGGCAGCGTCGCCTGGAGGAGAACCCGGCCTATATCGAAAACTTCATCCGGACCGAACTTCCCCTGGGACGCTTCGGCCGGCCAGAGGAGGTGGCCAACGTGGTGGTGTTTCTCGCCTCCAGCAAGGCCAGCCTGGTCACCGGGGCCTGCATCAACGTCGATGGCTGCCAGTCTCGCTCCCTGATCTAAGCAGGAAGGGCCGTTTTCCAGAAAGGGGAGGGCTCGGACCGTCTCTTTTCCAGAATCGTCAGGCCAAGAGTAAAGGGGTGAGGCCATGCGCAGGACAGCAAGTGGTGCCATAAGGAGACTTTTGGCGGTGATTGATGAAAAGATCAAAAAGTATACCTATCTCTCTTCAGACATCCCCACCACCGAAGAGCTGGAACGGGTGAAAGAGGCACGGGAACGTGTGCTGCTGGTCATAAAGACCCGCTGGGTCCTCCTGGGGATCTTCCTCCTCTATGGTCTCTATGCCATCATCTTCTATTCGCGGCAGGGGGCGCACCAGCTCTCCCCTGTGCTTAAAGCCGTACCGGTTGCTGCCTTTCTGGTTGCCGTAGCCTATAATGCCTGGTATCACTACTCCTACCGGTGGTTTGCCAAGATCCGGCGTCTCAATCTCATTCAACTCCTCTTTGACCTGCTCTTCGTTACGGTGATTGTGCATTTCAGCGGGGGAGCGATCTCCTGGTTCTGGGCCATGTATTTTGTGCTGATCCTGGAGGCAGCATTCCTGGGGGAGAGTATCTACGATCCCTGGGCAGTCGGGATCGGGGCATCCCTCCTGTACGGGGCCCTGCTCACCGCAGAATTCTACGGTGTGATCCCCCCTATAGAGATGCCGTACGAGAACAATGCCCTCCAGCAGAATTTCAACTATGAGATGCTCAAATGGGCCTGGGTGAGTGTGATGAGTATCATTGTGGCCGGAATCGGCTCGTTTATGATGCGACGGATCAAGACGCAGGAAGAGGAGCTGCGCAGGATGGTGATTACCGATAGCCTGACCGGTGTGTATAACCGGGGCTACTTCTTCCTGCGGCTCAATTCCGAGTTGCAGCGGGCCAAACGCTACGGCCGCACCTTCTCCCTGCTGATCCTCGATGTGGATAATTTCAAGAAGTTTAACGATACCTATGGACACCTGACCGGGGATTTCCTGCTCAAGGGAGTGGCGGAGGTCATTCGCAAGAACCTGCGCCGCAGTGAAGGGTATCCCAAGTACGATGTGGACGTGCCCTGCCGGTACGGGGGAGAAGAGTTTGCCATCATCCTCCCGGAATCGACCACAGCCGAGAGTAGTCTCACTGCCGAGCAATTGCGGGAGAAGATCAGGGCCAAAGGGGCGGTATTTGTGGCGGAAAAGCTCCGCAGGGAGATCGAGTCGTTCGACTTTGATGGAAAGACGGTCACGGTCAGCATAGGGGTGGCTACCTTCCCCGAGCATGGTGCGACCATGGAGAAGCTGATCAAGGCGGCAGACGATGCCATGTACACCGCCAAAAAACAGGGAAAGAACCGGGTGGTGATCGCGTCTCGACCAGAGTGAGTACCCCATCCTTCCGCAGGAGAGAGATGCAGAAACGCGCCTTTTCCCTGCTCTTTTTCGTCATGGCCCTTTTCATCATATCCCCCCCTGAACAGCAGCCTTCTTCACTGCAGGCTTTCGGGGAGATAGCCTTTGTTGCGGCCTGGGGGAGGAGAGGAGAACTAGCGTTGCCTCCCCTCGTCCCAGACCCAGGGCTTATGCGTCCGGTCTTCTGTCGAATCAGGCCATTCAGCCAGGAAGAAGATCTGTTCTTCGGTATAGATTGCGCGCAGGGTCAAGGGAATCTCTCCAGACCCTCCCCGGAGATACACGGTAACAGGTCTGGCCTGGGACCATACCGTATCAACCCTGCCATCGATTTGAGGGGCTCTCTTCACCTTAACCACCCGGAGTTCGGTAGGGAGGGAGAATCCAGGGGGCATGTGGGGAGAGACCTGCATGGGCAGGGCAAAGGCTGAAGGGAGGATAAGGAGAAAGCACCACCATATCAGGACCCAGAGAGGCTTCATGATCCATCTCCTACCGCTTGTGAACAACCATTCCTTTTGCACCGTTTTCTTAGAACCTCGTTCCTCCATGATGGTGACCGGTACAGTTGGCCGTAGGGGAGAAATTCGAGTGCCTGTCCCAGACATGGCAGGAGAGGCAGAGGTAATAGAACTGGTACTCTACGCTGACACTGATCCCTGTCCCTAAGGTCACCCCATTGATGCGAACAGTCTCCTT
>RFHZ01000677.1 GCA_003696125.1 Nitrospinota bacterium | reverse complement strand
GTTTCGGGGGCATTGCTGCTTTGCTGACCATGCTCAATAGCTGTGCAGCCGGGGTGGCCACGGTGAATATCGATAACGGATTTGGTGCCGGGTACATTGCCCATTTCATCAACATCCTGGGAGAAAAATAGAGCTAAAAGAGGGACCTGACTCTGGTTACGGCTTACTTTGACTGTTTTTCGGGTATCAGCGGTGACATGATCCTGGGAGCCCTGATCGATGCAGGGCTGGCCCAGGAGCGACTCCAGGCGGAACTGGCCAAACTCCCCCTTTCCGGCTATACCCTTGCGGTCCGCCCGGTGAAAAAGCAGGGTATCCGGGGCACCAAAGTCGATGTGATCCTGACCCAAGAGGATCAGCCTGCCCGGCATCTCCACGATATCGAGACCATCATCGATAGCAGCACTCTAGAGGCAGCGATCAAGGAGAAAAGCCGCCAGATCTTCTATCGCCTGGCCGAGGCCGAGGCAGCGGTTCACCAGCAGCCTCTCTCCCGGGTCCATTTTCATGAAGTGGGAGCCGTTGATGCCATCATCGATGTGGTCGGTGCGGTTTGCGGTCTCTCCCTGCTCGGTGTGACGCGTATCTATGCCTCACCGATCAACGTGGGATCGGGTACGGTGAGAGCGGCACACGGCATCCTGCCCGTTCCCGCTCCTGCCACGGCAGAGCTGCTCAAAGGAAAGCCGATCTATGCCCGTGCCGTCTCCGGTGAGCTCACCACCCCTACCGGTGCCGCCATCATCACCACCCTGGCCGAGGATTTCGGCCCTTTACCCCCCTTGCGTATTGCCCGCATCGGGTATGGAGCCGGGACACGGGATTGGCCGGAACAGCCGAACCTGCTCCGCCTCTTTCTGGGGACAGAAGCAGAGCAGGCCGAGCAGGACACGGTCACCATCCTGGAGACGAATATCGATGATATGAACCCGGAGCTCTATCCCTATCTCATGGATCGACTCTTTGCCGCCGGTGCGCTCGATGTCTCCTTAACCCCTGTCTTCATGAAGAAGAATCGACCGGCCACACAGATCACCGTCCTGGCTCCGCCGGAGCGAGGGGATGCGCTGGCACGTATCCTTCTCCGGGAGACCTCGACCTATGGGGTGCGGCTCTACGAGGCACGGCGGATCAAGGTGCAACGCTTTCATAAGACGGTTACCACCCCCTGGGGTGCGGTGCAGGTCAAGTTCGGCCGGATAGGGGGAGAAAGGATTTCCCACATCTCTCCCGAGTACGAATCGTGTCGAGAAGTGGCGGAACGGACCGGTGTCCCTCTCCAGGAGGTGTATCGACAGGCACTGGCAGCGGCCCAGGCAGAGAATGTTGCCGGGGAGACTGCACCGGGATAGGTGGCCAGTTTGGCTCTTGACAAGCGGGAGGTAGCGGTGTAGTATGGCGGAACCTTTGGGGAGCTCTGGGGGAAGCCAGAGTAGAGAAGAAGTTTCTGACGCAAACTTTACGTCGTGGCAAAATCTTAACTAGTAGCAACAGGGAGGAGTCTGTATGGCAGATCAAGAACGGCTCGAAGTGAGTTAGGCAGAGGTGGCAGTCCACTGGCAGGAAGAGGATTACTAC
>RFHZ01000676.1 GCA_003696125.1 Nitrospinota bacterium | reverse complement strand
GTAAACGCCTGGGCGGTAGGGTGCAGGGGAAGGGGATGGTCCGGGCTCCAGGCAGTGACCGGTCGCCCGGTTTCTGGAACATGGTGAGCTTCCTCCAGTTGCTTTAAGGCCTGCCGGTACCGGCTGTTCTGCGGGTCCAGGGACAGGGCCTTTCGCATCTCGGCCACCGCCAGGTCATGCTCACCGCTGCGGACGTAGAGGCGGGCCAGCATCTCTCGATACCGGGCTTCCCGGGGGGCCAGCAGGATGGCTCGTTTCATGAGGGTGATCGCTTCAGAGAGCTTGCTGTCCATACCGGCATAGAGGCGGGCGAGGTTATAGTAGACCGGCGCAGCATCGGCACCGGCGTTGATCGCCCGGTTGTACTCGGCCATGGCCTCTGCCGTCCGGCCGGTTTTCACATAGATGTTGGCCAGATTGTTCCGGGCTTCATAGAAATCCGGGTTCAGGGCGAGGGCTTTGTTGTACATCGCTTCTGCCTGCCGGAAGTTCCCCATTTTTTCATAGACCAGACCCAGCGCATTGTACGCCAGCACGGATTCTGGATCGATCTCTACGATACGCTGAAAGAGGGAGAGGGCCTGGTCATAAAGCTCCCGGGATTCGTAGATGGTTCCGAGCAAAAAAAGGGACTCTTCCCGTTCAGGGTTGAGTTGGATATCCTTTTCCAGGGCTTCCACTGCCGGGAGGAGTTTCCCTGCCTGGAAATGGGCCTTCCCCTCCTGGTAGTAGCGATCGGTGGTGTGGTAAAAGATCGTATATCCTAGCTCGGTCTGGAGAATGGTACTGTACTCCCCTTCTCCCAGCCCCTTTAAGAGTTGTTTGACCCGGGGACTGACCTGGTCGGGATCGATGTAACCCATGTCTCCCCCCTTTTCCCGGTTGGGACCGATAGAGCGCTCCCGGACCAGGCGGGTAAAAGGGATCCCTTGTCGAAGGAGCTTCAATACCTCTTCCGCTTCGGCTCTGGTCTTGGTCACCAGGACATGGATCTTCATGGTCTGTTTGGCAGCGGGTTGCCCTCTCTCGCAGACGAAGAGGAGAAGGAAGCTCATCAGGTAAAGGGCAAGGAGAAGGGAGAAGAGACGGTGTTTTCTGCGATACACCCTGTTGCCTCCGTTTGAGTGTGCCCCTGTCTAGGGGCTGGTCGTCCCACCATTCCTCTCTGTACCCTAGCAAAAGGATCAGGCTTTGGCAAGAGGGAACTCTCTGCAAGGCTCCTCTCAGAAGTCAGAAGAGGGCTCTTGCTTGATGAGGCTGAGGCCACAGATAAGGGAGATGAGGCCTGAGCGTCTTGGGAGATTATGAAAAGGGGAGGAGGGGCGGGGAAGACCTATCCAGATACTCCCCGCCTCCGAGGAGAAGCAATTCTATTCTTTTTTATCCGTGGAAGCCTTGGCCGGAGCCTTTTTCTGTGCCACTATCGTCTTCATGGTCTCGTGCTGCTCTTTATCCTTGCTGATCTTTTCGACCGGCTGGCTCTGCACGAGTTGAGACTGGTAGGCATGGGCACCACCACACCCGGCAAACACGGCAGCAGGAGCAATAGAAAGGACAAACGCGCTTATAAGCACTATGGTGAGGATTCGCATCTTTTCACCTCCTCTCTCCTGGACAGGATAGATTTCCGATACCCTACCATATCCTCCATCCCCTGTCAAACTTTTTTCCTGCCTGCTGGTGAAAAATTCTGGTCAAAGCCTCTCCTCCAGGGTATAATCGGGGGTCATAAGGACTGAGGATTTTTAAGTCGTTACCTCGTTGGCGTGACATGGGTAGGAAGACGCGATTACTGGAGAGGAGTGGACGATGATCGAGGTGGAGAAGGTACGGAGAGAGACGCCAGGTTGTGAAGAGGTGATCCATTTTAACAACGCCGGGGCCTCGCTGATGCCCCGACCGGTGCTGCACACGGTGGTTCAACACCTGCAGCGGGAGGCGTTGATCGGAGGGTATGAGGCCAAGGAGGAAGCAGATGATCGCCTGGAGCAGGTCTACCAGGATATCGCTGCTTTTATCGGTGCCCGACCGCAGGAGATCGCCATCATCGAGAATGCAACACGCGCCTTTGACATGGCCTTTCATGCCCTTCCCCTCTCGGCAGGGGATGTCATCCTCACCACCACCACCGAGTATGGCAGTAACTACCTGGCCTATCTCCTGGTGCAGCAGACCAGGGGGGTGGAGGTCCGATGCATCCCGAATGCTCCCTCTGGCCAGATCTCCCTGGACGGCCTCCGCAAGATGATCGATGACCGGACGCGGCTGATCTCCTTTGCCCACATCCCGACCAATTCCGGCCTGATCCAGCCGGCCGAGGCCGTAGGGAGGATCGCCCGAGAGGCCGGCCTCTTCTTCCTCCTTGATGCCACGCAATCGGTAGGGCAGTACCCGATCGATGTCTCCCGGATCGGTTGCCATATCCTGGCCACCACCAGTCGGAAATACCTGCGCGGTCCACGGGGAGTCGGATTCCTCTATGTCTCCGAGGCCATCCTCGACCGCCTGATCCCTCCCTTTATCGATCTACATGCCGCTTCCCTTACCTCGGCGACGACCTATGCCTGGCGGGAAGATGCCCGCAAGTTTGAGAACTGGGAGTCGAGTATCGCCAATACCCTGGGATTAGGGGCGGCTGTGCGCTACGCCACCCATCTGGGTATCGAGGCGATCTGGAAGCGGGTGCATGCCCTGGCCGCTTCGTTGCGGAGCGCCCTGCAAACCGTGCCCGGCGTGAGGATCTACGATCGGGGAGAGGTGCAGGGAGGACTGGTGAGCTTCACCATGGCGGGTCTGGAACCGGAGGAGATTAAATCCCGGCTGCGAGAGCAGCGGATCAATGTCTCCACCTCGAGTCGGGCCGGTACGTGGCTCGATATGGAGGAAAAAGGGGTACGGGCGGTGGTCCGTGCCTCGGTCCATTACTACAACACAGAAGAGGAAATACAGCAATTTATCGCCGCACTGGAGCGGTTACGGAAGCGTGGTTAACCTCTTGCCCTGGTCCTCGACCACGCCGTAGAGGGGGGAGAGGCGTTGCCGGGGCAGGTGACGCTAGGAGAAGGAATCAGCATGCAGGATCCTCGCATTACCCGTCTGGCTCAGGTTTTGATCGGTCACTCCACGCGCTTGCAAGGGGGAGAGAAACTCCTGATCGAGGCGATTGACGCTCCTCCTGAGATAGTCATCGCCTTGATTCGCGAAGCCCGGAGAGTGGGTGGCATCCCTGTGGTGACCCTCAAGAGCAACCAGATCTTGCGGGAGCTTTACCGGGAAGCCACCCAGGAACAGATGCAGTTCATCGGGGAGTATGAGCTCTACCGGATGAAACGGGTGGATGCCTATATCGGCATCCGGGGGAGCTGGAACATCGCCGAGCTCTCGGATGTCCCCAGTGTCAAGATGCAGCTCTACCAGCGCTACTGGCTGGCCCCGGTCCACCTCCAGCAGCGGGTTCCCCACACCAAATGGGTCGTGCTCCGCTGGCCCACCCCTTCCATGGCCCAGCAGGCAGAGATGTCTACGGAGGGATTTGAGCAG
>RFHZ01000675.1 GCA_003696125.1 Nitrospinota bacterium | reverse complement strand
TTCCCGGGGTGTCTGGCCAGACCACCTTTCTCCCTTCCGGGGATGCGGAAAAAACGCTCTTCATCCTCTCGGTGCGGGAAGGGCGGATCGTGCAACTGAACTGATGCCGCGCCTACTGCAGCTCCTGGCGGAAGACGTCTTTGATGTTGCGCTGCATGGAGACGGCGTACTGGGTGGGTTCGGTACCGGGGAGAAAGATCTCGGTGATGGCGTCTTCCTCGTCAGGGGGGGCACGCAGGCCGGTCTCCGGATCGATCTGGACGGTGACCAGGCCTTCGGGTTGCACAAAATCCTCCACCGGCATCCCCTGCAGCGCCTTCTGCATGAAAGCGAGCCAGATGGGACTGGCCGCTCGCGACCCGGTCTCCCTGCGTCCCAGGGGATCCATGTTGTCTATGCCGACCCACACGCCGGTGATATAGGAGGGGGTAAACCCGACAAACCAGGCATCGACAAAGTCGTTCGTCGTTCCGGTCTTGCCGGCTACCGGTCGTTTCAACGCCTTTACCCGCCTGCCCGTGCCTTCCTGCACCACACTCTCCAGCATGCTGGTCATGAGATAGGCGACCTGGGGGCTGAGCACCGGTTCACCGGCCGGCCGGGTCTCTTCCAGGATGTTGCCGTACCGGTCCTCGATCCTGCGCACGAAAAAGGGCTGCATGCGGACCCCCTGGTTGGCAAAGACGTCATAGGCGGTGACCAGCTCCAGCAGGGTGACTCCCGAAGCGCCCAGGGCCAGGGATAGCGAGGGGTACAGGGGGCTCTCGATCCCCAGTTTTTGGGCAAACTGGATGACCTTTTCCGGTCCCACCTCCCGCAGGAGCTTGATGGCCACGATGTTGCGGGAATGGGTCAGCCCGGCCCGTAGGGTGGTGGGACCGTGGAACTTCCCATCGTAGTTCATCGGTTTCCACAGATGGCCGGGACGATCCGGGATGACGATGGGAGCATCCAGGATGACACTGGCCGGGGTCCATCCCTGGGTCAGGGCGGTGGCGTAGATGAGCGGTTTAAAGGCAGAACCGGGTTGCCTGACCGCCTGGGTAGCCCGGTTGAACTGGCTCTTCTCAAAATCGTATCCCCCCACCATCGCCTTTACCGCACCGGTTTTCACCTCCATGCAGAGGAGGGCTCCCTGGACCACCGGTTCCTGCTCTAAAGCGAGCGTGAGCCTTTTTCCCGGTTTGCTGGGGAGGGCCAGGACACGGGCAGCAATCACATCACCCACGGAGAGCGCCTCTGATGGCCGGCGGATACGCCGGTACATCCCATCGACCAGCGGATTCGGTTTGGCCGCCCATTTCATCTTGGAGAGGGGGATGATCCCCTCGCTCCCATCGGGGAGGCGGACGGTCACGCTCTTTCTCCCCACCCTGGTCACCACCCCTTTGACTATCTGCCCCTCCTGCCGGGGCAGGGGGAGACCTTTGGGCCAGGGGAGGGCCCTGATCTGTTGCCAGTCGATCCGGTCTAAGGAGACATGGGCCAGGGGTCCCCGGTAGCCTCGCCGCTTATCGACCGCCATCACCCCTTCTCTTACCGCCTCTTCCGCTGCCCTCTGCCACTCCCGGTTCAGGGTGGTGTAGACCTTGAGTCCTCCTCGATACAGGTCGGTGCTGCTATAGCGCTCCTCGATGTACTGGCGCACCTGTTCCACAAAATAGGGAGCCTCGACCGTTTTTACCTCTCGCTTGCGCAGGTGTAGCGGTGCTTTGGCCGCTTCTTCTGCCTGGGCCGGGGAAATAAAGCCGTTCTCCACCATACGACGCAAGACATGCCTTCGCCGCTGCAAGGCCCGTTTGGGGGCGAGATAGGGGGAGTAGCGGGCCGGAGCACGGGGAAGGCCGGCCAGCATGGCCGCTTCTGGCAGGGTCAGCTCCCAGACATGCTTACCGAAATAGGTGTTGGCTGCCGCCTCCACCCCGTACGCCCCGTGTCCATAGT
>RFHZ01000674.1 GCA_003696125.1 Nitrospinota bacterium | reverse complement strand
GATCATCACCTCGGATCACGGAGCCTCGACCATCATCCAGGCGGTCGATGTCCCGCAAATTCTCGCTGATCAAGGATTTGTCGATTTGCTCCAGGACGGAGCCATGCAGATAGGACGCTGCGGAGGGGCCAGCCTGATCTACCTGTCAGAAGAAGGGAAAACCAGACTCCCGGAAGTGATTCACTTTTTACAAAAACAAGCCTGGACCGGTCCCCTCTTTACCACTTATCCTCTTCCCGGCACCCTCCCCCTCTCCCTCATCCACAACGCCAACGACCGGGCTGCCGATATCCTCTTCTCCCTCCACTGGCAGGGACGAAACACCTCGACCCCGGTGCCAGGGGTCATCGCCTCGGACAGCACCATCCCGGCCGGAAGCGGCATGCACGGGAGCTTCAGTCCCTTCGAGATGCACAACTATTGGGCAGCACGCGGACCAGATTTTGCCCCGGGTCGCATCAGCTACGTCCCCTCGGGCAGCATCGATCTGGTCCCGACCATCCTCAGCCTGCTCCAGGTTCCCCTCCCCCCAGACCTGGACGGCCGGGTGCTGGTGGAAACCCTGCGGGATGGGCCTGCTCCTGAAGAGCTCTGGTACGAAAGACGAATCATCCGCTCGGAAAGGGCCGACTCCTTCTCCTCCCTGGTGCAGCTCTCTGCAGTCCAGGGGGTTACCTACTTCGATAAGGGTATGGCGAAGCGAGACTAGAGCTCAGGCGTGGATCAGGACTCCACCATCCACAAAGATCACCTCACCGGTCATGAAGTCTGAAGCGCTGGAGGCGAGATAGACAACAACCCCCTGCAGGTCCTCCGGCCTTCCCCTTCTCCCCAGGGGGATGAACCGCTCCAGGCGCTCCCCATACCGCCGGCTCTCCTGCCCACCCGGGCTATCCGGAAACCAGCCCGGCCCGATGGCATTGACCTGTACCTGGTACGGTGCCCACTCCAGGGCCAGGCAGCGGGTCAACTGAATGACTCCCCCCTTGCTGGCGGCAAAGGCGGTGCTGTTCGGCAACCCGCGCTCTCCTAACCCAGAAGCGATGTTGATGACCTTCCCACTGCGCTGCGCCAGGAGGTATTTCCCCACCGCCTTGCAACAGTAGAACATGCCGGTGAGATTGGTCTGGAGTACCGCTGTCCACTCCTCTGCACTCGTCTCCATAAGCGGTTTGGAAAGGCCTTGACCGGCATTGTTCACCAGGATATCGATCCGTCCCAGCATCGAGACCACCTGATCCACAAGGGATTGCACCTGCTCCCATACCGTGACATCGGCCGGAATCGCCACCCCCCTCTTCCCCAGCTTTTTGATCTCGGCTGCCGTCTGCTCAATCTGATCCCGGGTACGTGCCGCCACTACCACATCGGCACCGGCCTCGGCCAGGGCCAGGGCCATAGACCGCCCCAAACCCCGTCCCCCTCCTGTGACCAGAGCGACCTTTCCCTCCAGTTTCAACTCCTCCCATACCATGCACCAATCTCCTCTTCAATCGCTTCCTCAATCCACCATCGGCGCATAGCCACCGGCCAGCGCTCCCCCATCGATGACGATCACCTCACCGGTGATGTACGCTGACGCATCCGAGGCGAGAAAGACGGCCAGGGGACCGAGTTCCTTTGGCACTCCCAGCCTCTTCAGCGGGGTAAACTTCTCCGCATTCAGCCGGCGTCGCTCCTCCTGCTCGTTCCGCGGGGGCCTGGTCGGGAAGAGACCCGGAGCAATACAGTTGACCCGGATATTCTCCCGCGCCCACTCCATGGCCAGGGCACGTGTAAACTGGATCACTCCTCCCTTGCTCGAGCAGTAAATGATGTAGTTCCGCCCTCCCCGGAATCCCCAGCCTGAGCTGATGTTGATCACGCTGCCGCTCTGCTGTTCCACCAGGTATTTCCCCACCGCCCGCGTGCAGAAGAAGGTTCCGGTCAGATTGGTATTGATCCCCAGATGCCACTCCTCATCGGTCAACTCCAACACCGGTTTGTTCAAACCGAGTCCCCCACCGGCGTTGTTGATCAGGATGTCGATGTGCCCCAAGGTGCTTATCGTCTGCTCCACCATGCTGTTGACCTGCTGGGAGCTGGTCACATCGGTCGGTATGGCCAGCGTGCGCCTCCCCAGCTTCTGGATCTCCTCGGCCGTCTCCATGATCTGTGTCGCCGTGCGGGCAGTAACCACGACATCGGCACCAGCCTCGGCCAGCGCAAGCGCCATCGCCTTGCCCAGCCCCCGGCCGGCTCCGGTCACGATGGCTACCTTACCATCCAGACGAAACTGTTCCAGAATCATAACCTCCTCCTCGAAAAGTAATGAGTAACGAGTGATGAGTAACGAGTAATGAGTGATGAGGACTGAGGACTGAGTAAATCCTTTGTCCCTTTGTGCCTGGTCTTTCGTGCCTGGTTTATTATAGTCAAGTGTTCCGTGTAGCGCGTAGGGGCGCAGCGCGCTGCGCCCCTACCAGGCGTCCGGTGCCTCTGTCCCTCTGCTATTCTGGGCCCTCTTTGCTCTGCTGTCAACTCCCATTTTCCTCCAGGCTTTTGGGTTTCCTTTCCCCTCCTTGTCCCCTATAATGGTTGATAGGTAAGCGTTGCTAGGTGTCATGCTCTACAAAAGGAGGAAAAAGATGAGCAATATCGGGTATCGCGTCTTTCTCCAGGTTCCTCGTCCAGATAAGGCGCTGGTGGCAGAATACAGCAAATACTGCACCGGGAACATCACCGATAACATGAGCCGCTTCGGTGCGATGCATGCCGCAATCAAACCGATACACAGGCCGGGTCTCAAGCTGGTCGGCGTTGCCGTGACGGTCAAAGCCCGTATCGGCGACAATCTCCTCACCCACAAGGCGCTCGATGTGGCCCAGCCAGGAGATGTCATCGTGGTCGATGCGCAGGGAGATACCACGGTCGCCATCATCGGCGAGATCATGTGCCAGTACGCCAGGGCACGAGGACTGGCCGGCTTTGTCATCGATGGAGCGGTCCGTGATTCCCTGGCCATCCGGGAGATGGACTTTCCGGTCTTTGCGCGGGGAGTTACTCCCCTGGGCCCCTTTAAAAACGGACCCGGCGAGATCAACGTCCCCATCTCCTGCGGCGGGCTGACCGTCCGTCCCGGCGATATCATCGTGGGGGATGACGACGGGGTCGTGGTCATCCCCCAGAAAGAAGCGAAAGAGATCCTGGAAAAGACGCGACTCCAGGCAGAACGGGAAGCCAAAACCATTGCCGCCTACCAGGCCGGTGATCTCAGCGGTCGCCAATGGGTCGATGAAGCCCTGCAGAAAGGGGGCTGCGAGATCATCGACGCCATGTACACCTAGCTTGCCTGGAGGAGGATAAGGAGCGGGCCGGAGGCGGTCAGCGTCTCCTCGATGACCACCCTCTCCCCTGCTGCCTGCTCGTCTCGCCTCCAGCGGATACTCCTCTCCTCTCCGGTAACCAGATCGATCCCCCTCCCCTTTCCCTGCCGGAGAGCAAGACCGGGAGCGGCCAGGCTCTCTACCTTGAGCGACTCTCCTCCCGGATGCGGGAGCAGGAGGAGGGCAGAGGAGGAAGGGGAGGAGAGGCAGAAGAGCCGTCCCTGGTCGACCTGGACCCTCTCCCCCTGCCGGGGAGAGGGGAAAGCAGGGAGGAGCCGTTGCAGGTGACGCAGGACCTGATAGGCTGGTCGTGGATTGCAGCGCCGGTCCAGCAGGCCATGCCGCACATGATACCCTCGATCATGATCGATAAAGGTATCCAGGAAGAGGGGAACAGCGTTGACCAGGGCTGCCAGGACCGACTCGGCTACCCGGTTGGCGATGGCCTGATCATCGATGTGGGCAAGAGCCGGATTGTCCGAGCCCTGCATCTGGACATGAACCAGGGGAGCTATCCCCCGGCTGCTTGCCTGCTGCCGGATCCGGGCTATCCCCTCCCAGGGCTGCTCCTCAGGAGGAAGGGAGAAGACCACCCCATCGATGCAGCCGGCTACCTTGTCCAGAACAGCCAGGGCCCCGGCATCGGCGGCACGAAATCCATGGCGGACAAAGTGATGAAAACGGGAACCCTGCTCCCCATGATAGGTGGTGGCCGCGGTGACGATCTGGGAGAGAAACACCTGGATCGGCACGGCCTGCTTGATCTCCTGCAGAGAGGTGGCCAGTGTCTCGACCGGCTCCCCGGTACTCACCACCTCCCAGGCCTCCAGCAGGTCATGGTACCGGGCCACGGTCTCCCGGAGCCGGGGGGAAGGGAGACCGATGCTGAAGACGGTGAAGGCGTATCCCTGCGCCCTGAGCGTGCGCATTCGTTCCCGTGTTTCCGCTTCCAGGAGATCGCCGATCGGAATGCGCAACCGGCGGATACCCAGATCCCCCAGGGCCAGAAGGGGATAATCGTTACGCGCCTTCTTGCGCACAAACTCGTCCAGGTTCCCGTAAGGCATCGCCACCGGCTGGGCCCAGGCATGGCGGAGATAGACCCCGAGCCGGAGGGCATCGCTCTGGGGCGGAGCGCTCCAGCGCCAGGATGAAGCAGGAGCCGGAACCTCTTCCGGCCTGGTCCGGCCTCCGGTGCGGATGAAGCGTACCGTGTGGCCCTGCGCAGAGACATCGACCAGCAGGAACCCCAGCTTGTCGGCATCGTTACGACCGTACTCATCTGCCGGGTCGATGGAGAAGAGCTCGCTGTAATCCTGGCGGGTGAAGGCCAGGGCAGGCAGCACGTACAGGTCGGTCTCTCCATGCCGGTCATAGAAGAAATGGTGGACATGACCGGCAAAGACCGCCTCCACCCGGTATCGCTCCAGGAGAGAGAGGAGCCAGGAACGGGCCGGCTCGCTGATGTTGTCGTAATGATCCTCTTCACGGGCATGGGTCAGGTAGAGGGGATAGTGGGTGCAGAGGAAGATCCGTTTACCCTGATGGGTGGCCAGCTCCTCCTCCAGCCAGACCCGCTGCCGCTCTTCCGTGGGCAGGCCAGAGTTGAGGACCGGTGAGTTGATGAGGATGAAGCGACAGCCCTGGTGGTCGAAGGCGGAGAAGGTAGCACCCCAGAAACGCTCAAAGCGACGGTGGTTCGCTTCGGTGACCAGCGGGGCCGGCATCCAGGGTACCGGCTTGTCACCGAGATCGTGATTCCCCGGGATGGTGTGCAGAGGGCTCTTGAGCTGCTGAAACAACGCTTTGGCCACCTCCATCGCCGGCTCATAGCTGGGGAGAACCGGTACCGCCTGCACGAAATCGCCGAGATGGATGACAAAGGCGGGAGCGAGACGGTTCAGGTACTCGATGACATAGCGATTGCGGGCAACGGCCAGTTGATTGGAGGCGTAAGGGGACGAGAAATCCCCCTCTTCTAGCTTGACATGAGAATCGGTAACCACGGCAAAGGTAAATGACATAGGACTTCCCCCTTTTCGCTATAACGTTACGAGCCATACAGTTCCCTGCTGTTTGATAATAGCCTTTTTTCCCCGGGCTGTCTACCAGGCAATCAGCCTGCGGAGGTCGTGCTCTACGGCCCGGAGGGACTCCTTGACAGGCAACTGCCCTGTGCCCTATAATGCGCACGGCATCTGGCAACAGGAAGCGCCTCAGGAGTCACACCTCTCTCAGCAACGGTTGATCTACCACGCGGTTTTCACCAGAGAAGGTCACCAGCAGCTCTTTACCGGATGTGCCCACCGTGCAGGGCCTTTTCTGTAAAACGGTTGACAGGAGTATCTACCATGTAAGAGGAGGTAGAGGTATGCCAAAACATCTGACCATGCTCATTCTGACGGCTCTCATGCTTTTTACTCTCCGTCCCGCCTACTCTGGTCTATCCCTGCCCCAGGAAGAGGGACGCTACTTTGCCACCTCGGGGATATGCGCCATGTGTCACACCGGGTTACAAGACGAAGCCGGTACCGACGTGTCTATCGACTCTTTCTGGCGTTCCACCCTGATGGCCAACTCGGCTCGCGATCCCTACTGGCAGGCCACGGTTCGTAGCGAAGTCCTCATCCACCCCCAGCTTCAGGCCATCATCGAAGATAAATGCGCCACCTGCCATATGCCCATGGCCCGCTTCACGGCGTATCAACAGGGACAGAAAGGGAAGATCCTGGATCAGGGATTCCTCGACCCGAAAAATGCGCTGCATGCTCTGGCCACAGACGGGGTCTCCTGTACCGTATGCCACCAGATCCGGCCTGACAATCTGGGGGATGCCACCAGCTTTAGCGGCAAGTTCATCATCGATGCCCAGGCCCCGGCCGGAGAACGAACACTCTTTGGTCCCTACGCTATCGCTCCTGAGCAGGCCACCCTGATGCAGAGCGCCTCTGGATTCCTGCCGGCCCAAGGCTTACATATCAGGAAGTCGGCTCTCTGCGCCACCTGTCATACCCTGTACACCCCTACTCTCGATAAGGACGGAAACATCGTGGGCGCCTTTCCGGAACAGACCCCCTACCTGGAATGGCGCCAGAGTGTGTATGCCAAGAGCCAGACCTGCCAGGGCTGTCATATGCCGCACGCGCAGGGAGGTGTCCAGATCTCTCTTACCGGTGGGCAACCCCGCCAGCCCTTCTCCAAACATGTCTTTGTCGGGGGTAATGCCTACATGTTGAAGATCTTGAAAGCCTTTGGGGATGAACTGGGCATAACCGCGACCGGTGAGCAGTTCGAGGCAACGCTTACCCGGACTCTCGATCAACTGCAGAAACGTACCGCTACCCTCAGCATCGCCAATCTGAGCCTTTCTCCATCTACCCTGACCGTTGATGTCGTGGTCAGAAGCCAGGTAGGACACAAGTTTCCTACCGGT
>RFHZ01000673.1 GCA_003696125.1 Nitrospinota bacterium | reverse complement strand
CTCCCGGGTCAGCCGCGGTGTCGCCGCCGGGATGGTCCCCACACGCAAACCGACCTGCTTACCGTACCGGATCAGATCTTCCAGGTCCTCCCGCTGCAGCGGGTCTCCCCCGGTGAAAATGACGATAGGCGTCCCCATGGCTGCCACATCATCGAGCAATTTCTTCCCTTCTTCCAGCGTCAACTCGTTGGGATGTCGCCAGTCGATGGCCTCGGCCCGGCAGTGACGGCAGGCCAGGGCACAGCTCCGCGTCACCTCCCAGATGAGCAGAAAGGGAGCCTGGTTGAAATCTCCTGAATAGCGCATCGATCTCTCCTCTCCAGATCTATTCTCTCATCACCATTCTCACCCCAGGTTTTTTCACTCCAGGGATCAGCCAGAGTTCTAAGGAGATCAGAGGCAAATTCCGTGCCAAAACCAGAGCCATCCTGTGGACAGGCCTCACCGGAAACACGCTCTGCCTCTGCCCGTCCTTCTTCATCCCC
Source organism: Nitrospinota bacterium (assembly GCA_003696125.1). GTDB lineage: Bacteria > Tectomicrobia > Entotheonellia > J063 > J063 > J063. Next base: position 6,766 of record RFHZ01000673.1, on the reverse strand, counting down.
TTTTTTGCGGCAATTTGTCTCGATTCGGGACAAATTGTCCTGCCAGAGAACCTCATCCCTCTAAGCAACTATAACCAAAATTTTGAGCTTGTTTCTGCCCCAGAACCCGGTACTGTCTGCAGGTTTACACCATTACTGCTATCATAATACCACTCTGGCAAGGGGTATACAACAGCGTATCTGTCTCCATTTGAAGGAAAAGGGGATTCTATCCATTGATCCCTTGTAGGGTGGACTCCGTCCACCAGCGGTCGGTGGGCACAGTTCATCCTACTCATAGCGGTGATCCCACTAACCTGAAACAGATAAAGATTGTATTTTTCAGTATGAACTAACTACAATATGGTAGAATGGAATTACAATGTCAGAGTGTCAACATATGTGGAGGAACACATGCTAGAAACCACGGTAAGCATTCGGGAGCTTAAAAGTCGCTTGAACCATTACCTGCGGCTGGCCAAGGCGGGTCAGACGATCGAGATCACAGAGAGGGGTCGTCCCATTGGGCGGATCGTGCCGGTGGAAAAGCCCCTCGAGGATCGTCTCGAGGCGATGGCAATACTTGGGTACCTCGTCCGGGCCCAGGGGAAGCTGGAGCCACGACCACCAGTGGCCCGACTGCAAGGGAGGAAAACGGTAGCAGAGATCCTCGTGGAGAATCGAGAGTGATCCTCTACTTCGATGCCAGCGCCATCGTCAAGCGCTACGTGGCAGAGCCTGGTTCTGAGGAGGTGCAAGCACTCCTGGCCAAGGCTGAGGTGGTAGGGACAGGAATCGTGAGCCGGGTGGAGGTTGCTGCAACCCTCGCCCAAGCCGTACGGATGCGTGCTCTCTCGCAGAAGGAAGCCGCGGTAGCTCTGGATTACTTCTCTGCCGAGTGGATCCGCTTCAACCGCCTGCAACCCACGGAGCAGGTGGTGGCCCAAGCGAGTACTCTGGCCTGGGAACAAGGATTGCGAGGGTATGACGCGGTCCATCTGGCTTGTGCCCTTTTCTGGAAAGAAATGCTCGGAAAGTCTGTCTGCATGGTAACATATGATCGGCAACTCTGGGAAGCCTCCCGTCGTGCTGGTCTTGAAGTATTCCCTGGGGAGAGGCCATGATATGAGAATACCTTCTCGATTCAGGAGCATACGAGTCTATAGTTCCTGGCACCCGGGGTATTGGAAAACATGGCATAAAAATTGCTCTCTCTGGGCAGAGTAGCGCAGGTAGGGGTTTTTCGTCCGGGAGTACACAGAAGGAGCAAGCCCACCATGCAGGACACCCCCTTTTCCTCACCGTACGCGGACAGGCAACACGCCCGGCTGGTGAAAACCTTCCTGCTCCTGTCCCTGCTGGGTGCCGTTGCCATACTGCTCCTGGTCAGCTTTGGCCTGTACGAGATCATTGACCGTCACATCATCCGGGATTAGGTCTGGGCAAAGCGCAGGTCCCCTTTCCCACCATTACGGAGCAGGGAGATATTGTCCCCCACCAGGTTGGCAGTGACCAGATCTTTATCCCCGTCGTTATCGATATCGACACCGATCACGGCAAAGGGGAACCGGGCGTGTACCGGGATCACCTTCCCCTTCTCGAAGCGTCGCTTTCCCCGGTTGATAACCAGGGTGACCGTATGGGCAGAGATGTTGGTGATCGCCAGATCCTGGTCTCCATCCCCATCCAGATCGGCCACACCGATTCCATGCGGTGCATCCCCGACCTCCAATGTCGTCATGTGCGCAAAATCCCCTTTCCCATCGTTAAAGAGGAGGGAAAGGGTCCGGGAGCCCTTGTTGCTGACGATCAGATCGAGTGCTCCATCTCGATCCAGATCGGCTCCTGTAAGGGCGTGGGGTTCGGTCCCTACTGTCACCGCGGCCTGCGCCTGGAATTTCCCGGTTCCGTTGTTGTGGAAGAGGAGGACCCGGCCGCGATTCCCGCTGGCATGAAACTCCTCCACCACCACAGCCAGATCGATGTCTCCGTCCCGGTCAAAATCCCCTCCCCAGATGGCATGCGGATTCCCCTGGACAGGATAACGGGTTCCCTGTACCAGATCGAGGATACCGTACTCCTCGATCTTCCCCTTGTTCAGGAGGGTAGTAAAGGAGTTCTCCCCCAGATTGACCGTCACCAGATCAGGATCCCCATCTCCATCCAGGTCACCGGCAAAGAGCCCCTCCGGGTGTCTGCCGCTCTTGTAGCTCCACTGCTCGACCTTGACTCCCCCCTGCCCATCCGGCGTCACCAGAAAGACGGTGACGTTATGCGAATCGCGGTTTACCAGGGAAAAATCGATGCTCCCATTCTGGTCGAAGTCGGCGACCTGGATAAAGAAGGGAGCATTTCCGGCCTCATAACTGATGATAGTAAAGTCCGGAGAAGAGCCTGCTATCGCCCTGGGGGAAACGGACAGCAGGAGAAAAACCAGGAACCATACTCCCCCGAAAACACTGCAGTTACAACCTTGTTGCCCCATCAACTATCTCCCTTTGCATGGTGGTTGTCTATAAGTCCCTTCCCCTCTCTTCCCTGGTGGAAAAGGCGGAAGGCAGGGTTCCCCTTTACGGAAACGTCGGGTTATCATCCCCCCGATCTGGTCTGTACTGAAGTCCATCCATTTCGGAGCCATGACAACGCAGGTAACACCGGCGTTCACGGGTCGTGGTGTTGATCCACCACTCGGGTTTGGTGCGTCCCCCGAACGGCTGGACGTCGGGGGAGAAGTTGATCAGGTGCGTATGAACATGAGAAGGTGGTGTCGTATACAGGACCCCATCGATGCGGTATTGGGTATTGGTCGCTTCCACATTGCTATGGACGTTGTAGTGGCAGTTATGACACACCGCCCTGGATTTGTCTACCCGGTCTACGAGATGGACCCAGTGGAGATTATCCTTCCCATCGATGTCGTCATAAAAGTTGGTACTCGCCCCATCATCCCATCTCCTGGCCAGGACGAGTTTGTTCACATCATGGCAGTTGAAGCAGAGGGCAAAGTTGTTCTGATCCCAGCGCGACACGGTCAGGTTGGTTATGTAGTTCCCCATAACGTCCCACCTTGTTCACCGTGGAAAAGGCGGTCCGTTCCGTCTCTCCACGTTCTATCGCCTCCCAGAGACCTGTGCAGCACGAGCAGGGCTCATCAAAATTCAACACCTTATAGCACTGATTGCCGATCCGGTTTCCCAGCATCTGCATGGCCGCCCTGTTCATATACTCGATCTCATGGTTGGCGTTCTCCACAATCACCGCCTCGGTCATGTTATCCAGGATCCAGGCCGTCTTCTCCTGCTCGCTTCGCAACGCCTCCTCTGCCTTAGTCAGGGCTATCCCCTGGGTAGCGATGACCTGGTCAGCCCTACGCACGATGAAGAGTTGCACGGCAAAGAGGAGCAGCAAGATAAAACCGGTGGCAATGAGTAATCGGTAAAGACTTTCCCGTTGTTCGGCGTACAGGGGGCGGGCATCCTGGTAAATCTCAAAAGCCCCGATGATCGTTCCTCTTTCCCCTGGACTGCGGATCGGGATGTAGGTTTCGATAATATCGGCCCCCAAGTGTTCTTCCCCAGCGATATCCCACCCTTCCTCCTCGGTCTGGAGCTTCGAGAAGATCTTCCCCTGAAAAACAGCCTGCAGTTCCTGGTTCTCCCTATCCCTTTTTCCAACAATCGACAGATCGGTACTGTAGACGATTCTCTGGTCTGCGTTAAAGATCTTTACCTTTCCGATATCAAGGCCATAAATGGCTCGTCGTAAGATCTGATCGATCAATCGGAAGAGGGAGGAACCGGGAGGGGGGGATCTTGCAACAGCGTCTCCAGCGAGAAAGAAGGAGAAAGTTGCGAGAGATGATCTTCCAGATGCTGGGTCAGGTTCTGGGCGATCTTAACGGCAAAGGCTTCGCGATGGGCAATGAGGTCCTTTCTGATCAGATAGCTATACCCGCCGGCCACCATGAGCAGGAAGAGGACAAAGACAGAGTTGGCAGGTTATTCCTTATCCAGCTCAAACAGTTGCCTTACGGCAGAGATGAAGAGATTCCCCTCGGCCGATTCGGCTCCCTTTTTCAAGTTGACGATAGGGGCATGCAGGAGCTTGTTGGTAATGGCCATGGTCAGCGCTTCAATGGCTTGCCGGTCCTTTTCGGAAAGATCTTTCAGCTTGCGAAGGGTTTTGGAAACTTCCTGCTGGCGGATCGTCTCGGCCTTTTGGCGAAGGGCAACGATGGTGGGTGTAACCTGGAGGGTTTCCCGCCACCGCTGGAAGGCTGCCACCTCCTTTTTGATCACTTCTTCGGCCACAAGCGCTTCCTTTTGTCGCTCCCGCAGATTGGCCTCGACCACGCTTTGCAGATCATCGATATCGTAGAGATAGACGTGATCGATCTCGTTGACCGAAGCCTCGATATCACGGGGAACGGCGATATCGATCAGGAACATCGGCTGGTAGCGTCTGCGCCGTACCACTTCTTGCATGGTGGCCTTGGTCAGAATGGGATGAGGAGCAGCCGTGGAACTGATCACGATATCCACCCTCTCCAGAGACGAGAAGAGGTCTTCATAGGGAATCGCTTCTCCCTGTAAGCGCCCGGCCAGGGTCTGGGCGTGTTCAAAGGTGCGATTGCAGATCAACAGCTTCCTTACCCCTTGTTGCACCAGGTGCTGGGCTGCCAGCTCTGCCATCTCCCCGGTACCGATCAGCAGTGCGGTGCGGGTATGCAGATCGACAAAGATCTTCCTGGCCAACTCCACGGCGGCAAAGCTGATAGAAACAGCGTTTTCGGCTATACGCGTTTCCGTCCGTATCTTCTTCGCTACCGTGAAGCTCTTCTCAAAGAGGGGGCCCAGCAGACGCCCTACCAGGCCATAAGCCTTGGCTTGCTGGTAAGCTTCCTTCACCTGTCCCAGGATCTGGGGCTCGCCGATGACCATGGAATCGAGACTCGAGGCGACACGGAAGAGGTGTCGGATCGCCTCTTCCTCGGCCAGGCAGTACAGATGGTCTCGAAAAGCGGAAACCGGCAGCCCGTGATAGTCGGAGAGAAACTGGATGATGTGTTCGCTTCCCGCTTCCACCTCTTTCACCCGGGCGTAGATCTCTACCCGATTACAGGTAGAAAGGATCACCGCCTCGACAATGTCGTTATACTGCGTCAGCTTCTCCACCGCCTCTTGCCACTGGTGGGGAGAGAAGGCAAGGCGTTCACGAATTTCAAGAGGAGCGGTTTTGTGGCTGAGACCGACTACCAGGATAGACATCGTTTCTTCTCCGTAACGAGCAATGAGTAACGAGTAATGAGTGCGGAGAGGCTTTGCTTCGCTCTTTAGGGAGCACAGGAACCTTCTGGGTAAACCGGCTGGCGATTACCCGTCCCTCCTTATCTTCCACCTGGAGATAGAGTATCCTGGGACTTTGCAACGCTCTCTCCATATGCTTTTCCAGCGCCTGGCGATCCGCACGGGTAATCGCTTCCACAAAATCGTGCTCCAGTCCCTGCACACTATTGAGGACCGCCTCTCTCATCAACTCTTCAATGATCCGGTACCGGCCGCGAATGATCGGGCAGGCAAAAAAGGAGACCAACAATGGCCAGTATCCGTTTAATGCACAAGCTTAGATGCCGCTGTAGAATCCTCACCTCGCTTCTACCCTTTATATAGCATACTTTTGCCTAAAAAGACAATCACTCAATGGAGAGATAGACCTCAACGGCCTCCACAAGTACCTGTTTCTCCAGTATCTTACGTAACGCCGCTTCGGTATGCTGACTGCGCGTCAAGGTCTCCTGAAACTGTTCGGGAGATCTGCTCAAGACTCTCTCCTTACACTTCTTCTCGTCATAAAATCTATCAAACTTGAGAGCAGGTGGTCCTCTTCTAAGTCGTTGGTGATATCTTGAGCAAAAAAACCATGCCTAAGGGGGAGGAGCGCTCCTTTATTTTCACCTGGGAGGGCCAGAGGAAAAACCTGGTCACCTCTAGAGAGACAACACCCTGGCATGGCAGCAGGACGAGGCTTTCCCTTGCCCTCCCCCAGCTTTGGTAGTAAAATAACGATAGACCTTGAGAGAGGCAGGACCCCTCTCTTCATGCGGTGAGTTGAGATAGGGGATCACAGATCCTCATCGGCTGGGGAAAGTCAGGGAGAGGGGGAGGAGATACAGGTAAGGTGGTGACAGGAAAGGAGAAACAGGTTATGGCTGAAGAAGCCCAGGAAAGACCCCGCAAGTTATCCCCGAATCTGCGCGGCACCCGTGCCAAGGTGGGCAAGGTGGCACCGGCAAGCGGCCTTTTCCGCTGTGAGAAGTGCGGGACCGAGGTCCCCCTGAAGAAAGGGGCCATCGTTCCCCTCTGTCCTCACTGCAAAAAAGGACTCTCCTTCATCATCATTGCGGAATAGGAACCTTCCCGTTTGCAAGGGCTATCACTGTAGAAATCACTCCTACAGCGGCAGAGGGGAACTCTACTCCTCCCCCTTATCCTTCCGGTGCTGGCGAAGGAAGCGTTCGACCTCTTCTGCCAGCCCTTCGATATTGGGAAAGTCTTCCTCGGGTCGCGTGGTGAAGTCGGCCTCCTCTTCCCCCTCCTCAACCCCTTCTTCCAACTGGTGCACATAATCGGCGATGGCCGAATCGTTGGCCACAATCTCTGCAATCTGCTCGTCGAAGGCCCGTGCTGCCGCCTCCAGTTCCCGCAGATCAAAGGGGCGATTGAGAAGGGTAGACACCCGCCTGACCAGGGCCAGCGCCCCTTTCGGGTTGGAAGGGGAGGAGATATAG
>RFHZ01000672.1 GCA_003696125.1 Nitrospinota bacterium | reverse complement strand
TCTCCTCCAGCAGATCCGGGATGAGGCGCATCGCTTTGCCGTCTCCTACCATAAGCAACTGCGGCGACAGGATATCTTTCGCTCTCCCCTCGATGAGATTCCGGGAATCGGGGAGAAGCGAAAACAGCAACTGCTCCGGCATTTTGGGAGCCTGAAGCGCATCCAGGAGGCGAACCCGGAAGCACTGGAAGAGGTGGAGGGCATCACCCGTCCGCTGGCCGAGGCGATATATACCTTTTTCCATAAAGAGGGCGTAAGCAGGAAATAACTCTCGACGATTACCATCTGTCCCCATAACCAGAAGAATCTCGACTGCCGGGAACAGAGGACAGGCCGGGAGGCATAAATACCTGCAGGCAGGGGGCCGTAAGCAGTAGGCAGTAGGCAGTGGTTCTTTGTGCCTTTGCCCCTTTGTGCCTGGTTTATTGCAGTCAAGTTTTCCGTGTTCGGCGCGTAGGGGCGCAGCGCGCTGCGCCCCTACCAGTGTGTGCCTGGCGATGAGATTATGAAGAGAAGGGGGAAGGAGGATGAAGATCCGGAGGATTTGGTTCTGGTGCCTGGCCGGCCTGCTGGTCTGGACCTTGGCCCTGGCCGGTCAGCCATCTGAGGAAGAGGCGCTGGTCTCCCTCCACTTCGAGGGGGTGGAGCTGGCCACGGTCATCAAGTACATCAGCGAGGTGACGGGCAAGGTGGTCCTCTTTGATCCGGGTCGGGTCAAGGGGAAGGTGACGGTGATTGCACCGGGGAAGATTCCTAAAGACCAGCTCTGGCCTCTTTTTGAATCGATCCTGGAGGTGCAGGGGTACACCACGGTCACGGTGGGGAGTGTGGTCAAGATCATCCCGGCCGCCGAAGCCAAAACGACTGGAATCGAGGTGCGGAAAGGGAGCAGACTGGACAGACCGTCTCCCAGAGAAGCGGTGGTGACACAGGTGGTACCCCTCAAATATGCCGATGCGCAAGAGCTGGCACGTACGCTGGCCCCACTGGTTTCCCCGCGAGGCCATATCGTCGCCTATCGACCGACCAATGCCTTGATCATTGTGGACTACGCCTCCAATGTGGCCCGATTGGTTAAGCTGATTAGCGGAGAAAAGGATGCTCCTTCCGGGCAATGATTACCGGGCGATCCTCTTTGATCTCTTCGATACGCTGGTGCTTTTTCATCCGCAAAAGCTGCCGACCGTGATGCGACATGGAAGACAGGTGCGCTCAACTGCTCCCATCAGCTTTCCCGTGTTCCATCGCTACTACCCTGCCATCCCCTTTGCCCGGTACCAGGAGGCCCTGATAGCCGTATCCAGGGAAATAGCGCAGGAGAAGGAAGAGACGCTGCGAGAGATTCCTTCAACAGAGCGGTTTCGCCGTCTCTTTGCCCGGCTGGGGATCCCGGAGAACCGGGAGACGGTGCGGCAACGAGAGGCGGTCCTCTCTACCCACATGCACACCCTCCAGCAGGCAACCGGCTGTCCCACCTGTCACCGGGATCTCCTGGCGCAACTGCGGGCCAGGGGGTACAGGCTCGGACTCCTCTCCAATTTCGATCATGCACCAACCGCCCGCCAGCTCCTGCACCGCTATGGACTGGCCCCTTTGTTCGATGTGATCGCCATTTCCGTCGAGCTGGGGTGGCGCAAACCCAAGGCAGAGACCTTTCTCCATGTCGTGGAAGCTTTAGGCATCCGGCCAGAGGAAGGGGTGTTTGTGGGGGATAACTGGAAAGAGGATATACTCGGGGCAGCGGCGGTAGGCCTGACCCCGGTGTGGATCAACCGCAAGGGACAGCCGGTTCCGGCAGAACGACCTGCCTCCCTCCACGTGATTCGCTCGCTGGGAGAGTTGCTCTCCTGACTGCGGCCACCTTTCCTGTTCCCACCCCTGGCGCAGAGGGGCTCTGGATGCGGGCTCCCATATGCCGTACCAGGAGGAAACAGGTACAGGTGTGGTTTTTGGTTGCCTTTAGGCCTGACTTCGCGTATAAGGTTCTTGGCGGGGATCACCGGGATAAACAGAGAAGAAAACGCTCTGCATCCTCAGTGTCCTCGACGGAGTATACATAGCCTTAACAGAGAGGGGAGAGATGGCGATGAATATTCCCAAACTCAGTGCAGTATTGCTTATGGTATGCTCTGTACTGGTTTCCCTTTCCAGGGCCATGCCTGAGGAGCTGGTGCGGGCCAAGATCGGGATACAGCGGAAATCGGGTGATCGTACCATCCAGGCCAAAGCCAGGGACAGGCTGAAGGCCGGTGATCTCTTGCGGATCTATGTGCTGCCGAAGGATGACGTGTACGTCTATGTGGTCCATACCGATCGCAAACGGGTCACCCTCTTGAACCAGGGCCAGAAGGTTCCCCAGGGCGCTTCCCTGGTCCTCCCTGCCCCTACCGAATTCTACCAGATCGTGGGGACACAGCCACAGGAGATCTTTACCATCATCTGCAGTCCAACCGAGCTGTCCGAGCTGCTCACCCTGTTCCGCTCCGAAAACCCCTCCTATGCCCAATGGGCTTCCCTGGAAGAGGATCTGCTCCGGAAGAGCAGGATCGATCTGGGCCAGCAACCGGAGAAGCCGTTTGCCATTGCCGGCAATGTGCGAGGTCTCGGTAACGGAGAAGGCATAGACCCCTTCCTCGCTCAGCTCCGGGTCTATTCGGGAAAGTCGCTCCTCGTAAGGCGTTATGAGTTTCGCGTTAAAAAGTAAAAAGCTGGTAAAGCTCATCGTCCTGCTGGTTGCCGGCCTCCTCGGGTACCTGATCGCCTTTTGGAGCTTGCGAGGGACGGTGTGGACTGCCTCTGACTTCCAGGTGCTCGATCTCTTCTATCGACGGATCGTCGAGTACGGTTACGGTCCTCCCCTCTCCTCCCAGATCGTCTACATCACCATCACGGATGAGACGTATGATTCCTTCGGTCGAAACATCTTAGATCGATCCGATCTGGCAAGGATAAATGCCGCTCTCGCCGAACTAGGAGTGGAGGCGGTGGCATACGATATCATCTTTGCCCGTCCCAGCCATCCGGCTGCTGATCAGCAGTTTGCCACCTCCATCGCCCAGCTCGGCTCGGTCTACCTCCCCATCGGCTTTGCCTATTCTCCTGAGCCTCGCCCCTTCAGATGGGAAGCTGGAGAGGCTTATGAGCGCCTGCGTTCCGAATACCTGCACAAGCCCCGTGAGAGAGGAACGCCGCAACCGTTTTATGCCACGCATGCCTTAATGCAAATGGATGCATTCGCTGCTGCAGCGTTCAATGCCGGCCATATCAGTGCCACGAGTGATGCGGATGGGGTATATCGTCACCTTCCCCTCCTCTTAAAGATCGATTCCCTCTATTTCCCCACCCTGGCCTTATCCATGTTTCTCGACTACGTCCAGGTCCCCTGGGAAAAGGTCCTGGTGCACTGGGGACGGGAAGTGGTGATCCCGGCCACCCCCGGGAGTTTCCTGGAGCGAGATGTGGTTATCCCGATCGATGAACGGGGACGGGTCTTTATCCCTTACCCCCAGGTGTGGGCGCGGGATTTCCCCAAGATGGAAGCCCACCGCCTCCTCCAGTATTTCCAGCAGGAGGATTTACGAGGAAATTTGCTGGAGTTCTTGGAAGGGAAGTTCGTCTTTATCGGCGATATCGCGGTGGGGACTTCGGATCTGGGCCAGACCCCCCTGGAAGCAGAGGTTCCCTTGATCATCCTGCACACCTCCCTCTTGAACGGATTGTTGACCCATACCTTTTACCGCCAGTGGTCCTTCTGGCAGGTCCTGGGGTTTATCGCTCTTCTGGGGATCATCGTAGGGGTGGCCGCCCTTCCCCGTCCCTCCTGGATCCTCTATGCCACCGGTGGAGCCGGATTTATAAGCATTATCGTATTTACCTGGGTCCAGTTTACCCGCTTTTCCCTCTTCCCAGTGGTCACGGTGGGTGGGAGCTTTCTCTTCCTCTTTTTCGGCCTGGTGGTGGGGTTGCAGATAGCTGTTTCGCGAGAGCAGGCCTTTATCCGCAATGCGTTTGCCAAGTACGTCCCGGAAACGGTGGTCAATGAGCTGTTGATGCACCCGGAATTGCTGCAACTGGGGGGAGAGGAGCGGGTCCTCTCCGTGCTCTTCTCCGATCTGGCCGGCTTTACCACCATTGCCGAGCAGATGTCCCCGCCGGAACTGGTCAGCCTGCTCAACCAGTACCTCACCGAGATGACCGATCTCATTCTGGCCGAAGGAGGGATCATCGATAAATACCAGGGAGACGCCATCATGGCCGAATTTGGGGCACCACTACCCCTTACCGATCATGCGGACCGGGCGGTAAGAACGGCGTTAAAGATGCAGCGCCGTCTGCAAGAGCTCCGCCAGCGATGGAAAGCGCGAGGATTGCCGGCCCTGGAGTGCCGGGTAGGGATCAATACAGGACCGATGATCATCGGGAACATGGGTTCACACCAGATCTTCGATTATACGGTCATCGGCGATGCGGTCAATCTCGCCTCCCGCCTGGAAGGAGCCAACAAGCGGTATGGGACCACGATCATGATCTCGGAATTCACCCATGCCTGTCTGACCCCAGGGCTGTTCCGGACCCGGGTACTGGATGTGATCAGGGTCAAGGGAAAAGCCAAAGCGGTCCGGGTCTTTGAGGTCTACGGTGAGGGTACAGAGCCAATCGATGCAGATGATCTGTCATACTACCAGGCCTACCAGGAAGGATTTGCAGCCTATCTGGCACGGGACTTTACCCTGGCCCGTGCGAAGTTTGACGAAGCCCTATCCCTGCGACCAGGCGATCTGGCCGCCCAGGAGATGCTCACCCGCCTGGAGACCCTCAAAGCAGAGGACCTCCCGGCGGATTGGGATGGATCGATCGCCTTAACAGAGAAGTAGTCCTCTCAGTTCCTTTGGGCCAGGCCGATCGGGAAGTCGCTGCCCAGCATGTAGACCTGGGGGAACTGTTCAAACTGGAATGCCTGCAGGGTCACTTCCGGTACCCGGTCGTCCACGTATTGCGCCAACTCGAAGATGCTGGTGATCCCATCCCGGTTCCCGAAGTTTTTGTCTGCCTGCTGGAGGGCTTCCAGCAGGACGTAGGTAAAGACCCCGTGTCCCCTGTACCCCTCCAGAGCAGGTTGCACATCGGTGGCTGCCACGATGGTTGCCCGGCCGGTAGCGCGGATCAGTTTTTCAATCGCCGTCTTCTCCACCATTCCCCGCAGCAGGGCCAGGGATTGCGTAAAGGAGCCGCTCTCACAGGTGTCGATCAGGACCAGGCTTTTGCGGGCAGGGATGCTGGCCAGCCAGCGCTGGAGATGATCCTGATTGATCGCTTCCCGGCGTATCGAATCTTCGTTGCGATAGCGAAAATCCTGCGGCAGGAAGTAGTACCGTCCATCCAGGGTCTTGCCATGACCGGCCATGTACAGCACAAAGACATCCTTGGTCTGGGCCTGGGAAGCGATCCGTTGAAAGGCTGCATCGATACCGGCAAAGGTAGCCTGGTCGTCAAAGAGTTCGGTCACCCGGATATCGGGGAAAAGGGGTTCCCCAATTTCCCGGATTCTGGCCGTAATCGCCTGGGCATCGGGAACCGCGTACTTGAGCCACAGGGCACGATCACGATAGCGGTTGATGCCGATGGCCAGTACGTATAGAGCGGGACGGCGAGGGCGTACCTCTGGCTTCTGCTGCTCCGGTTGGGCCTGCTCTGGAGTCTGGGTCGCCGTTGACGAGGAGGTGGGTGGAGCCTGGGAGGACTGGGAAGCAACGGTGGGAGGTTTGGAAGCCGGAGGCTCCTGGGGAGGAGTGGTGGTCGATGTGGTAGACTGGGGCTGAGAACCCTTTTCTGGCTTGCCGGTCTTTATGGGAGGATTCGTTTGAGCAGAGGGAACCTGCGAAGGGGGAGCCTGGCTGACAATGGGAAAGGGAGAGGTAACGGTGAGCTTGCGGATAACCGGGGGAGAGGCTACTTCGTTATTGTGATTATACGCGGTAACGG
>RFHZ01000067.1 GCA_003696125.1 Nitrospinota bacterium | reverse complement strand
GTCTATACCAGTTTGTGGGCGTCTTTGGTGCCGGCACCCTGGTCGATTTCATCGAAGGAGAGCTTTTTGAAACGCATATCAACCCCTGGATCAACTCCCTGGTGACCCGCTATATCCCCTGGGAGATCCTGCGTAGCCTGCTGGCCGAGGAGTACGGGATCTTTACCCTGGGTGTCCGCTACGCCATCGCCATCATCTTGCCCATTGTGGGGACCTTTTTCCTCACCTTCTCCCTGATCGAAGACAGCGGGTACCTCCCCCGCATCGCGCTCCTGGTCGATCGCCTCTTTAAACGGATCGGCCTGAACGGCCGGGCCGTCATCCCCATGACCCTGGGATTTGGCTGCGATACCATGGCCACCCTGGTCACGCGCACCCTGGAAACGACGCGAGAGCGGGTGATCGCCACCCTGCTCCTGGCCCTGGCCATCCCCTGCTCCGCCCAGCTCGGCATCGTGCTGGCTCTGCTGGCCGGAAACGTGCGGGCCCTGCTGGTATGGGCCTGCTTTGTGGGGGGAGTCTTTCTCCTCATCGGTTTTCTTACCGCCCGGCTTCTCCCGGGAGAAAGCCCCTCCTTCTACCTGGAACTGCCCCCCCTGCGCTGGCCCAAACCCTCCAACGTGCTGCTGAAGACCTATGCCCGTATCCAGTGGTACTTCCTGGAGGTACTCCCCCTCTTCATCCTGGCCAGCGTGCTCATCTGGCTGGGAAAGCTCAGCGGGGCCTTCGACCTGGGCATATCGCTGCTCAAACCCCTGGTGCGGGGGATCGGGCTCCCGGAAGACGCGGCAGTGGCCTTTCTCTTCGGCTTTTTCCGGCGAGACTACGGGGCAGCCGGCCTGTACGACCTGCAGCAGAGCGGGGCGTTAAGCGGGAATCAACTGGTGGTGGCTGCCGCCACCTTAACCCTCTTCGTCCCCTGTATCGCCCAGTTCTCCATCATGTGGAAGGAAAGGGGTCCCAAGACCACTTTGGCCATCGTCTCCTTCATCTTCCCCTTTGCCTTTGCCATGGGCTATCTGCTCCACCTGGGGCTTACCCTGCTCGGGATACAGCTATGAAGTGCGCCTTTTGTGGAAAAGAATTTGCAGAAGAGACGGCGATAACCAACTGCACCGGCTGCGCGCTGCACTGGCTGCGCAAGGATTGTGGACTGCTCTGCTGTCCCCACTGCGGGTACGCCATGCCACGCGAACCACGCTTCATTCAGAAACTGCGTACCAGATGGGAGAAAAGCGATCATGCAAGAGGAAAGTCTCCGACTACCAATAGCAACACCGGCGGGTAAGGAAAAGAACGGTCAGGAGCCGGGACAAATCCGGGTGAGCGACCTCAAGCCGGGAGAGGGCGGGCAGGTCATGGCCATCGATACCGGCGATGAGGCAACACTGCGCAAGATGACGGCCCTGGGGATCTTTCCCGGCACCCCCTTGCGCCTGCTGCGCCGCTTTCCCGCCTATGTCTTTGAGACCGGCTACCGGCAAATCGCTGTAGATGAAGCCATAGCTTGCAAGATCTATGTGTGCCGCGAAAAAGCGTCCCCCAGGAAGAGAGGAATCAACAGGAAGGAGGAGGGGAATACCTGGTAGCAATCACACAGCGCTGGTACTTCTCCCAGAAATGCTCGATGCGCCGCTGCAGGCGCAGTAATTCGGAGAAGTCGAGCGGGCACAGGCCAAGCCGCTGGGCCTCCAGGCGGTTGCGGGCTTTTAACCAGCCCAGATAGGCACGCATGGTGCAGCGGTGGAGACGATGGCAGTACGACTCCTTCTCCTGGCGCGACATGAAAGGTGTTCCCCTGTGGAGGTCCTCTCCCCTCCGGCCGGAGGGGAGAGGGGAAAGCTTACACCTTTATCACCTTGACCCGTGTATCATAGAAGGAAGAACTCCCGCCGATCGGGTCGGTGAGGCAGACATTCTGCAGGTGGTCATCGATACGCATTACCACGTTGGGACAGAGACCGGTTCCCCGTCGCGGATCTCCCTTCACCACCTTGCCGTCGATCACCATATCACTGGCCCCGTACGCCCAGTGACCGTAGTGCCAGGAAACGATGACCACACCCGGCCGCACCCCCTCCATAGGGAGGACCTTCCCTATCACCGGCCGCTCCTGCCCGTTACGGAGCTGCCAGACACCGCGCGGGTTGGTGCGGGAAACCAGCCGTACCTGGTCTCCTTCCTCCAGCCCGAGCCGCTCCGCATCCTTGCTGTTCATCAGCACTGAATTTTCCGGTGTAAGGAAGAGTTGGGACCAGTAATTCGATATGGTGCGGGACTGGCCACCAAAGATCTCCTTGAAGGTGATCAACTGGAAGGGGAATTCCTCGTCGCTGACCACCTTACCGCTGGCGTCCCGGACCGGCTCGAAGCGAGGCAGACCGGAGAAGTACTCGCCGGTGGTGCTCTGCCGGGCCTGGGCTACCGGTTCGACAAAGAAGTTCAACAGACCGGAGAAGGCATGCCCCATATACTTCCCCTTGTACGCCTTGTCAAAATCCTCGTACCGCCCGCCCCGGTTAAGCACGTAGACCACCTTCTTCCACCACTTCTCTCCTACCGCCTTCTTCCAGCGTTCCACCGAGTAGACGGAGGAGGGGAGGTGGGCACGGGCCTTCTGGAAGAGTTCCATCTCCTGCGCATCCGCATCCGGTACCGTCTCTCCCGGCTTATCCCCGGCCGCGAGGTTGGCCACCATCTTCAGGTAGTAGTCCTCCGGCCGGGTGAAGTCCTGCCCCGGGCCAAACCCATCCTTCCCATAGCCGGGGAGGTTCAGGCGTTCGGCAATGGCGAGCATGACCGCCTCCATGGAGATCGGCATCTCCTCGCCAAAGACGGTGACCGTCTCCGGGATGGGTGCCACCATGGGCTGGCGCACCTTGCTCGTCCTGGTCTGCACGTCTGGGGTGGGGTGCGGTGTGCCCCAGCGCTCCCAGATGGAGAGATCGGGGAAGAGATAATCGGCGTACATGGAGGTCTCCCCAATCACGATATCGTCGGCAAAGAAGAGGGGCACCTTGTCCAGATCGGTGAGGATATCGATCTGCGCCTGCGCTCCGGGCACGGAAAGGGCCGGTGTCCCCTTGTGCAGGAAGAGGGCCTTGATGGAGTAGGGATAACCGGCACCTGCTGCCGGCAGGATCTCCTGGTACACGTTGCCGGTAAAGGGGTACCAGGGACGGGGTGCCGGGTACCCTTTGAAGAGGGTGGTCTCTTCATAAT
>RFHZ01000671.1 GCA_003696125.1 Nitrospinota bacterium | reverse complement strand
CCTACTACGCTGATCCGGATAACTGGATCGGCCAGATGTACGACTCGAACAACTGGGGCACCTGGAAAGCCTCGGCCTGGTACAAGAATCCGAAGGTAGATGAGCTACTGCAAAAGGCCCGCTCCATTGTGGATCAGGATGAACGGGCCAAGCTCTATGCAGAAGCGGCCCGCCTGGTGGTCGATGATGCGGCCGACCTCTGGATCTATAACACGGTCGAAGTGGGTGCCTTCCGCAAGAACGTCATGGGCTGGCAGTTCTGTCCGGTCGGCTCTGGACAGGACTTCTGGCCGATGTACCTCGAATAGAGCTGCGCAGGGGCCGGTCAGCAATCTGGCCGGTCCCTCCTGGAAGCATGAGCCCTGTACGCCGATGAAACTGTTCGCCTTTATCACCAAACGGATCCTCTATATCTTTCCCACCCTGCTGGGACTGGTCATCCTGACCTTCTTCCTGGCCCGGGTGGTCCCGGCCGATCCGGTGGCGGTCATTGCCGGGGAGAATGCGACCAGAGAGCAGATCGAAGAACTCCGGCACCGCTACGGTTTTGATCGTCCCCTCTACATCCAGCTCGTCTTCTACCTCAAACAACTGGCTACCGGTGATCTGGGAGAGAGCCTCTATACGGGACGGGATGTCATTACCGATATCCTGTGGCGAACCCCGGCCACCATCGAGCTGACCCTGGCCGCCATGTGTATCGCCATCATCGTCGGTATCCCCCTCGGGGTGATCTCTGCCCTCAAGCGCAACTCCTGGCTGGACCACCTGCTGCGCATCTTCACCATCTCCGGCCTCTCCATTGCCGGATTCTGGCTGGGAATCATGCTGCAACTCTTCTTCAGCATGTACCTCGATATCGCTCCCCTGGGGGGACGCATCGGAGTCGATGAGCCGACCTACATCACGGGTCTCTACCTGCTCGACTCCCTCCTCACCTGGAACTGGCCGGCTTTCTTCAGTGCCCTACACCACCTCTTCCTCCCCGCCATTACCCTGGCCTTCCCGGCCCTGGCCACCATCACCCGCTTTACCCGCTCCGGTGTCCTTGACGTGATCCACCGCGACTTCATCCTGTACGAGCGATCCATGGGATTGCCCGGTTTTCTCATCATCGCCAAGTATCTCCTGCGTAATGCGGTCATGTCCACGGTAACCCAGATCGGACTCCTCTTCGGAAGCCTGCTCGCCGGAGCCGTGGTCATCGAGACGGTCTACGACTGGCCTGGACTGGGACTCTATGCCGTCTCAGCCATCCTGACTTTTGACTATAAACCGGTGCTGGGAGTGACCCTCTGGGCCGGCGCGGTCTATACGATAGTGAACCTCTTGATCGATATCGTGCAGGGAATCATCGACCCGCGTATAAGGGAGTTTGCATGAAGGGGTATCGACTCTTCCTGAAGAAGTTTCTAGAGGATAAACCGGCAACCCTCGGCCTGCTCATCATCCTGGGACTGATCGTGACCGCCATCCTGGCCCCGTATATCGCGCCCTACCCGAACGATGTCTTTGATAACCATCCGGCCGAACGGCTCCAGCCTCCAAGCTGGCAGCACCCCTTCGGCACGGATAGCCTGGGACGGGATATCTTCAGCCGCATCCTGTTTGGTGGACGGATCACCCTCCTCATCTCGGTCACCGTGGTCGGGCTCTCCATCCTCATCGGGGTGCCGACCGGCCTGATCGCCGGCTACTACGAGAATGTCCTGAGCGAGGTGATCATGCGGGTGGCCGATATCTTCCTGGCCATTCCCCGCGTCATCCTGGCCATGGCCATGGCCCAGGCCCTGGGTCCCAGTCTTCCTAACGTGATGCTGGCCCTTTCGGTGACCTACTGGCCCTGGTTCACCCGCATCGTGGTGGCCGAAACCAAGGCGCTGAAAAAGACCATATTCATCGAAGCCACCGAGGCGCTGGGGGCCAGCGATTTCCGCACCATCGTCTTCCATATCCTCCCCAACATCGCTTCCCCCATCATCGTGCGCAGCACCATCGGGATGGGATTTACCATCCTCACCGCTGCCGTGCTCGGCTTTTTGGGCCTGGGTGCCCAACCCCCCACACCGGAGTGGGGTGCAGCCATCGCCGACTCGCGCCTCTTCCTCCCCGATGCCTGGTGGTACGCCACCTTTCCCGGCCTGGCCATCTTCCTGGTCGTGATGGGCTTCAACATGCTGGGAGATGGGCTGCGGGATGTGATCGATCCCCGGCTGCGACGATCCCGCTAATCTGCACCCGTGATTCTCAGGTGGACAAGAGAACGTCTTCCGCCCAGACTGCAGTCTCTGGACCGGTCCGGACAGGGTGTGTTCTTAAGGATAGAGGGCCCAGCCGACCCGATCCGTCTCCACCCGGAAGAAGTGTCCCTGGGTGGAGGT
>RFHZ01000670.1 GCA_003696125.1 Nitrospinota bacterium | reverse complement strand
TAGGAGCGACTTTAGTCGTGACTCTAGACCAGACCATCCGCAAGGTCACGGTGGAGACTACTCCCACACTGGAGACCTCCCGTGGTCATGACGCAGCGCGTCAGCTTCCCACGAAATGGAGACAGGCATAAGCAAAATGTATCTGTCTCCATGGACTGATAGCAAAAGCAGTCACCGTACGTTCTTAGAAGGATCAAAGGGGAGAGGAAATCCCTTGCAGAAAAGCGTTCACTTTGGCAAAGGTCCCCATCATGCAGACTACGCAGGCCGGTTTGTGTGCCTTGGGCGAGTTTCTCCGCTGACGGGCAGAATTAGCGATGTGGCCGGAGAGCTTGGCACAACTCCCGCCGATACTTCAGATATGGCTCCGGGGTGTTACACTGCTCTAGAAAGGAGACATATTGCCGATGGAGCTCGACAGCCACTTCCCTGTGTTCAGCAATCACGTTGCGGGTCTGGCCAGGATCAGAGGGAAGATGGTAGAGCTCTGCCACCAGCTCCTCTTCGGTGTAAGGCCATTCGGTGCGAAAACCGCTATCCACGGCTGGGGTCTGGATGGGTTGGGCCTGGTCTGGCTTTTCCCCTTCTGGCCACGCCCCGACATAGATAAAAGCCCATTCCGGGGTGGTCAGCGTGGAAGGCCTGCCGGGACCATGCATGATGGACCAGGAAGAGACGGCAAACCCCCGGTCATCGGCTTTTCCTTGCATATAGGGGAGGAGCGAGCGCCCGTGCACGTGCTGAGGAATAGGAATACCTGCCAGGTCGAGCACCGTAGGCAGCAGATCCACCGGCTGGGCAAACGCCGGTATCCGTCGTCCTTTCTCTCCTTGGGGCAAGCGAATCAATAGCGGGATGCGTACCACCTCTTGGTATAACGGTACGGCTTTAAAGCCCTTGTCATCCATGAGCGCCTTGCCGATATAACCATGTTCTCCATGATAGAACCCATGGTCAGAGAGAAAGATGACACAGGTCTTTTCCTGGAGTCCGAGATCATCGATCTTTTGTAAGAGCCGCCCTACCCAGCGATCTACCAGGGTTACCTCTCCGGCATACAACGCCCGCATATGTTTCAATTCCGCTTCAGACAAGTAATCGGCACGAGCATACGCCGGATAGATTACCTCCTCTCCTTGATAGCCCGGATCATAAAGGTCCACGTAATACTGGGGAGGGTCCCACGGTTCATGCGGGTCAAAGGTATCCACATAGAGGAAGAACTTCTCCCGTCGGTAATTCCGCTCTAACCACCGGCACGCGGTTTCCATGGTCTGCGCCACGAAGTAGTCGGCCTCCTCACGGCGTTGAGAGACGTTACGCAGGTATTGTTTCACCGCGGTCTCGGCCTTGCGCAGTTTGTGCGGAGCACACGGCAGTTCGACCTCTGCTGGATCAGTCATCCACCGATCATTTTCCTGCCCCCGAATCCAATGCCAGCCCTGAAAGCCCCGGTCGTAGTGATAGCCACTCCGCAGCGGATGTGGGGTATCCGCAATCATCATGGTGGTATAGCCGGCTTCGCCCAATATTTCGGCTAAGACCAATTCCTCGCGGGGAAGGGGTGCCCAATCGAAATAGGTAAAGACATATTTTCCGGTGAACAGTTCGGCGCGATTGGGAACCGTAGGGAACGAGCCAGAATAGGCCTGGTCAAAGATATAGGCTTCCTGGGCCAAACGGTCCAAATTCTCGGTATGAATCCAGGGATTCCCGTAACACCCCAGATGATCGCGACGAAAAGTATCAGACATGATCACGAGAAAGTGCATACCCCTCCTCCTTTCAGTGCGTACGCTGGTGATCTCCGCCCTCGTGGTCTTCCGAGGGTCTTCCTACCCGTTGGATCAGTCCTTCGGTGTTCTGGAAAGCGCGTTCCTCAGTGAGAATCTGATCAATGCGATTCATCGTGGCCATCGACCGTTGCGGATCGACGCGGGCCACCGAGACAATCAACGTGTTTAAGAGCACCAAGGCCGGAACGTGGGCGGTTGCACCTTCAACAGCCTGTACCGCCAATACCACGGTGGCGTGTCGAGCAACTGGGGCGACAAGGCTATCGGTAATCACCACCCGCTGGCACCGGCGCTTTTCAGCATAACAGAGGAGCTGGTAGGTGAATCGGCTATAGCGGGAGAACGAAATGGTCAACAGGGCATCATCGTGGCTGAGGTCGGCCAGTTGGTCCCAATGGTCTCCCATGGTAGGAGCGATGGTGGATACGCCGGGGCGTACCTGGCAGAGTTGCAGAGCAGCAAAGGCTGCTAATGGGTATGAGGACCGCATCCCCAGGGTAAAGACGCGGCGTGCCTGGCTCAAGAGGCGAACCGCTTGTTGGAAGTCTCCAGGGGCAATGGTTTGCACCGTGGCGAGGATCCCCTGAATCTCCCGGTGGGCTGAGGTGGTAAGCGGATCGGTCGCTTCAGGATAAGCCACCTGCTGTTGCAGGGTTGCCAAGGGGAAAGCTTGGCGGAAGCGCTGGCGAATTTCCCGCTGGAGTGCGGCATATCCTGGGTATCCTAGGGCTACCGCAAACCGGATGACCGTGGAATCACTGAGGCCCACCTCCTGTCCCACCTCCTCGGCAGACATCATCGCTACTGCGGGGAGATGATCGACGACGTATTGCGCCACCCGTTGCTCCCCTTCGGTCAGACGGGGATACGCGGCAACAATCTGCTTTCTGAGGTCCTCAAGCATCAGGAAACGACTTTATGAATGAAAATATTCAGCATTTCCTGTTTTTGAAGTGTCAGCGTCATTCTACGACATCGAAAGAGGAAAAAGCAAGATTTTTTTCAGGCCTGACTGCTGCCAGGTTACCCTTTATCCATGGTTGTCTCTCAATCTCCTGGGAGAGTCCCTGCGAAACGAACTGAATCCCAAGCCTTGTTTTGACTAACCAGCATGAACAGTCCCGGCAATCTCGTTCCCTTCTCTATGAGATGTCTGAGTGCTATCAGCCATAACGTGGCCCGGCAAGGGGCTCTGAAAGGGGGAAACCGCATCGCAGACGGAGGGGGCGCTCTTCTGGGGTGAGGATTGCTCTGTCGAGAAGTGCATGAACCAGGAGGGATGGCCAGAGGAAAGATCCGGGAGGAGAAAAATGGGATTGCTTTTTCCTTGAAAGTGTGCAGTATTTATTGTGACCTCCTCCCACCCCTGAAGGGGTGGGCTTCCTCTTTCACCGAGGAAAGCTTACGCAGAGATGGGGATTACTCCCCAGGATCCGCGCAGCGGCCTCCCTCTCCAGAGGCGTGAGTTCGGGCCGGTCCAGCCCTACGGCCTGATCAGGGCGCAGGCCAAGCCCTTTCC
>RFHZ01000669.1 GCA_003696125.1 Nitrospinota bacterium | reverse complement strand
GGTGTAGAGCTCACCCCATCTGCCGTAATCGAGGTGCTTCCCGGCGTGATGGTGATGGAGGCCACGGCCCCTGCCTCTGTCGTAACCGCCTTTTCTCCCTCGCCTCCTCCTACCCTTCCACACTGCACGAGGAGAAGAGCAAGAAGCAAAAAGGCGAGCACCTTTCCTGCACCGTGTATACCGCTCAATCGCCATCCCTTCTCTCTGTGTCTGTTCCACCGCTTCATAGCCTGATCACTTCCTCCACCAGCGACATGGGGACATCTCCTCGTATCCGGACCTGTCCGATCCGCTCCGGGAGGACGAAACGGAGACGTCCATCGATAACCTTTTTATCTAAAAACAGGGCCTGTTGAACTGCAGGAGGAGAAATCGATGGTGCCTGGGTCGGCAGGCCGTAGGCCTGGAGCAGGTTTTCCAGTCGTTCCAGCACCTCCTGCTCACACTGCCCTAACCGGACGGCAAGCCAGGTTGCCTTGACCATGCCGATGGCCACCGCTTCTCCATGCGTGTAAGCTCCGTAGTGTGACGCGGCTTCCAAAGCATGTCCAATGGTATGGCCAAAGTTGAGGATAGCACGCAGCCCTCCCTCTTTCTCATCCGCCTCCACCACCCGGGCTTTGATCTGACAGCAGGTTTCCACGATCCGCATGAGGAGGGCAGGGTCGAGACGAAGAATCTGCTCTCGCTCTCTTTCCAGGAGTTGAAACAGCTCTGCATCGGCAATCATCCCATATTTGATCACCTCGGCCAGACCGGAGAGGAATTCCCGTCGAGGCAGGGTCTGCAGGGTGAGGATGTCGATGATCACAACACGCGGTTGATAAAAGGCACCGATGAGGTTCTTCCCCCGCGGGTGGTTCACGGCGGTCTTCCCCCCGACACTGCTATCGACCTGGGCCAACAGGGTGGTGGGCACCTGGATATAGGGGATCCCTCGCAGGTAGGTGGCGGCAACAAATCCGGTCAAATCCCCGATGACCCCTCCGCCAAAGGCGAGCAGGGGTGAGCGTCGATCGAGCTGTTTCTCGATCAGGAAATCGTACAGGCGGGCAGCATTGGCCAGGCTTTTCTGTTCTTCACCGGCCGGCACTTCATAGAAAGAGACCTGAAACGGGCTATCCTGCAGTCCGGTGAGGAGCTTTTCTCCATGCAGCCGCCGCAGTTGAGGGTCGGTACAGACTACCATGTTGCGTCCCAGTTCATAGGGTGCCAGCAACCTACCGACCCGTTGGAGCAGGCCGGTATCGATATGGATATCATAGCTCCGCTCTCCCAGATGGACTCGCAACGTCCTCACGCTCTGTTCTCCTCGTGTTGTGGGCAGGAACCGAGGCTACCCCACTGCTTCCCTGCACCTCTGGTGAGACTCATATCCATCGGTTGCCCCTGCTGGGCTTACCCCTTCCAGGAAACAGGCCCAGCCAGCGTTATCTCTACAATGGACCCTGCTCTCCACCCCGCTTCCGCAGGATACGAGGGGTGATGAAGATCAACAGTTCATCGTTGTTGTCCTGGCGGCGCTCGTTCTTGAAGAGCCAACCGAGGATAGGGATCTTAGAAAGGTAGGGGACTCCATTAACATCATTGGTCAGGTTCCGGCGGAAGAGGCCACCGATAACCGTTGTCTCCCCATCCTTCACCAGCACGTTGGTGGTCGCCTCTCTACGGACAATGGTGGGAGCCACTCCGGCAGCGGTACGGGCAAAATCGGGTTCGTTACGGGCCGCCCGGATCTGCATGATAACAAAATCATCCGGGGTGACATGAGGGGTGACGGTCAGGTTGATGTTGGCATCGACAAATTCGGTACGGGTTCCCTCGGCAGAAGTGGTGGCAAAGGGGATGGTAAAGCCGCTATCGATCTTCGCCTCTTTGTTATCCAGCGTCACGATACGTGGGCTGGAGATCACGCGTCCCTGCCCCGTATTTTCCAGGGCAGAGAGCTGGATATCGAGCAGGGCAGAGTTGTTGATGTGGCCCAGGGTGATCCCCAGGGCCGCTCCTGAGCCTGGACCAACCGCAGCCGGCAGGTTAACCACAAAGGTGCCCCGTTCATCTTCGGTCGTTGGGGCCTCTGCGGCTGGAGGCCCGGGGGGAGGATTGGCGATCCCGGTGCTGACCGATCCCCGTCCCCCGGTGATCCCGATGGTACGGGGGAAGCGGAAATCGGTCCTGCTGCTGAGGAGCCCTCCCCATTGAATCCCAAACTGCCGCTCAAAGCTACGGCTGGTCTCCACGATTCTCGCCTCGATGAGCACCTGGGGCGTTTGCTGGTCAAGCGTTTCCACCAGGGAGAGGACCTGCTGCAGATTGGCCTCCACATCTTTGACGATAAGCGTGTTGGTCCGTCGATCAACATTGATGATGCCTCGCTCGCTCAACAGCGGCTTCAGGTTTTCCTGCAACTCACCGGCATCGGCATACTTGATCGGGATCACCTTGGTCACCAGCTCCTCGGCCAGCTTCTCGGCCTGCTTGATACGCAACACCTCCTGCTGTTCCCGCACCAGCCGCTCCCGGGGAGCGACACGGATGACATTCCCGATCCGCTCCTGCCCCAGGCCGTAGGTCTTCAGGATGACATCCAGGGCCTGATCCCAGGGCACATTGACCATGCGGATAGAGACCTCCCCCTTCACATCCCCGCCGGTGATGATGTTCAACCCGCTGACTTCGGCGATCAGGCGCAGGATATCGTTGATATCTGCCCGCTGGAAGTCGAGCGAGATCCGTGTGCCCGTGTACCGTTTTTGCGGCTGCTCGGCCGGAGCCTCCTCCTGCTCTTCTTTCTCCTTTTCTGCCGGGTGAAGCGGTGCCGGCAAGGAGGGGGGATCGGCGATTTCCAGCCGGATCGTCTCCTCTTCGCGGAGCACACGGTAGGGAGTCCGGGTAACGAGCCGCACCACGATCCGCGTGATGGGTGATGGCTCCTCCCTGTACTGGAAGGGGATGATACTCTGCACCGCACTCCCCTTTTCCAGGTCTACATCGATGATCCGGTGTTGAGCCCGGGGAAGAATGGCGTCCCGCACATCGAGCACCAGGCGGAGCGGGTCTTCCCGCAGGACCACCTCATAACGCGGAGAGGGGGTAGAGGTCCTGACCCGAATGACCGATCGGCCAGAGAGCTTTTGCCAGGTGATGTCTTGAATGGTATAGGTGACGGCCTCCTCTGCGGTCGATTCGGGCGGTGGGGGAGCGGCCTTTTGAGGAGCAACGGGAGAGGGAGCTGGAGGAGATGGCTGCGGGGTCACCTGCTCAGCCAGGGGAGGAGC
>RFHZ01000668.1 GCA_003696125.1 Nitrospinota bacterium | reverse complement strand
GGGGAGGGAGGGGAGGGGTGTGCTGAGGCGACCAGGGAGATCGTCTATATCTGCCGTTACCTGCCCGAATCCCAGGGGGAGATCCTTCCGACGTGGATTTCCGGAGGGGAGGTCTCCATGTTCGATCTTGTGCAGCAGGGATTGGACAAAGGAAGGGTCTGGGGTTTGCAGGATGAACTCCTCCTCGGGAAGCTCCTCCTGGGAGGGAGATGTCACCTTTACCGAGGGGGCAGGTCGATGTTGGAGGAGGCTCAGACGTTCCAGCGCCCCGTACAACGGTTCCAGGCTGGGAGGTTCTGGTGGCTTAACTTCAGGCTCTGGCGAGGGTTCTGGCTCTGCAGCCGGCTCTGAGGTGGTCCGAATCTGCTTCTCTTCTTCGGGCCTCTGGGTCATCAATGCGGAGGGGAGGAGTTCCACCTCGATCCTCTCCTCCCTCTCCGGCAGGGAGAAGAGGGTGGCCATGGGGACAAAGGCGATCAGGAGCCCATGGATCGCAAAGGAAAGGAGCAAAGCGATACTCAGGGGCCAAAGACTGCGATCACGTGGCATCTCCTCACTCCTCCAGCCGGGGAGTCGTGGCAATGGCTAAGCGGTTAATCCCTGCCTGCTTGGCCAGATCCATCACTTCGACTACCCGTCCATGCGGGACATCCTTATCCGCCTTGATCACCAGCGTCTGCTCCTCCTCGGTCTGCTCTCGCACCTCCTGGAAAGCTCTCCCCAATTCGGCCAGGGTGATCTGGCGGTCGTTAAAAAAGAGGCGATTATCCCTGGTAATGATGACACGCCACTCCTTCTTCTCTATCGTCTTCTCCTGGGTCCTGGCCTGGGGGAGATTGACCTTGAGTCCTGGCTGCACGATAAAGGTCGTGGTCAGGAGGAGGAAGATGACCAGATTCAATACCACGTCGATCAAAGGCGTCAAGTCCACACGTGCTTCTGAACGCTTACGGCGAGTGAATTCCATAGAGGTCCCTCATCATTCCCGTTTCAGGATATTGAGCATGCGCAGGGCATTCTTCTCCATTTCGATGATCAGCATATCTGCTTTGCGCGAGAAGTAGTAGTAAAAGACGATGGTAGGAATGGCCACGATCAACCCGGCCGCGGTGGTGAGCAGGGCTTCGGCAATGCCCCCGGCCAGGGCAGAAGGGTGTCCTACCCCCTGCACGGAA
The DNA here is from genome assembly GCA_003696125.1 of Nitrospinota bacterium. GTDB lineage: Bacteria > Tectomicrobia > Entotheonellia > J063 > J063 > J063. The sequence continues at coordinate 83 of RFHZ01000668.1, read as the reverse complement.
ACGACCCGGAAGGCTTTGATCATGCCGGTCACGGTTCCTAAAAGGCCGAGCAGAGGGGCGATCGCGGCGATGGTTCCCAGGAT
>RFHZ01000667.1 GCA_003696125.1 Nitrospinota bacterium | reverse complement strand
TCGTATCGATCGGGGCAAGATGAAGCAGGCCTTACTCAACCTGATGATCAATGCCATCGAGGCCATGCCCGACGGGGGGAGGTTGACCCTGGGCCTGGAACGGGAGGCACACCAGGTACGCATCACGGTTGCCGACACCGGGCCGGGGATGCCGCCAGAGGTGCAACGCAAGGCGTTTGAGCTCTTCTATTCCACCAAAGAAGGGGGAACCGGAATCGGGCTCTCCATCGCCCAGAACATCATCCAGGCCCATGGAGGGTCGCTCCAGCTTACCACCTCGCCGCAGGGAACGACGTTTATCGTGATCCTGCCCCTACCGGAGGGAGAGGAGGAGAGACCGGAGCCGGAGGCCTCGCCTGCGACCCGTGTCTCTAAAGGAGAAGAGGTGGAGAGAACCTATGCCTAAGCCGAAGGTACTCCTGGTGGATGACGACAAAAACAGCCTGAAAGGGCTCCTCCAGATCCTGGAGCAGGACGGGTATGCGGTCCTGGGGGCGAGCAATGGCTATGAGGCGCTGCATATCCTGGAGCAGGAGATGGTCGATATCATCGTGACCGACATGAAGATGCCGGGGCTGGACGGTTTTGCTCTCCTGGACGAGGTGAAAAAACGGGAAGAGGAGATCAGCGTCATCATGATTACCGCCTACGGCAGTGTGCATACGGCGGTAGAGGCGATGAAGAAGGGGGCGGAAGATTATCTGACCAAGCCGCTCAATGTGGAAGAGCTGGAGATCATGCTGGAGAAGGTGTGGCGCAAACGGGAGCTCCTGTTGCAGAACAGGGCCCTCCAGGAGCAACTGAAGGCCCGTACCTGCTTTTCCGAGATCATCGGGAATACACCGGAGATCCAGCGGCTCTTTAAAACCATCGCCTATGTTGCCCCGAGTAACGCCTCTGTCCTGATCTTAGGAGAAACCGGTACCGGGAAGGAACTGGTGGCACGAGCCATTCACCGGGGAAGCCGGCGGGCAGACAAGCCGTTTATCATCGTCAACTGCTCTGCCCTCTCAGAAGGGGTGCTGGAGAGCGAGCTCTTTGGTCATGAGCGGGGTGCCTTTACCGGGGCGATCCGGAGCAAGCGGGGACGCTTTGAGCTGGCGCATGGGGGAACGCTCTTCCTCGATGAGGTGGGGGAGATGCCCCTCACCGTGCAGACCAAGCTCTTGCGCGTCCTGGAGCGGGGGGAGTTTGAGCGGGTGGGAGGTGAACGAACACTCCAGGTCGATGTGCGCCTGATTGCCGCTACCAACAAAGACCTGGAAGCGGAGATGCAGCAGGGCCGGTTTCGGGAAGACCTCTACTACCGCCTCAACGTCATCACCCTCCAGCTCCCACCGCTGCGGGACCGCAGGGAGGACATCCCCCTGCTGGCCGATCATTTCC
>RFHZ01000666.1 GCA_003696125.1 Nitrospinota bacterium | reverse complement strand
ATTTTCCGATTTGCGGCTGATCTTATCGATCTCATCGATATAGATGATGCCCCGTTCCGCCGCCTCAATCGAGTAGTTGGCCACCTGGAGCAGGCGCAGGATGAGGTTTTCCACATCCTCACCCACATAGCCCGCTTCCGTGAGGGTCGTGGCATCTGCCATGGTAAACGGCACGTCAAGAATGCGCGCCAGCGTCTGCGCCAGCAATGTCTTGCCGCAGCCGGTAGGGCCGATCAGCAGGATATTGCTCTTTTGCAGTTCAACCTCCTGGCTCCCGAGGCCCCCTGAAGTGATGCGCTTGTAGTGGTTGTAGACGGCAACGGAGAGGATCTTCTTGGCCCGTTCCTGCCCGATAACATATTCATCAAGAGCGGCCTTGATCTCCTTGGGTTTGGGTAACCGTTGCAGCGTGTTCCCTTCTCAGCCATCTGCTCTTCTAACATGATATCGTTGCAGAGGCTGACGCATTCGTTACAGATATATACCGTTGGACCCGCGATCAGTCGTCTGACTTCATGCTGGCTTTTCCCACAAAAGGAGCAGCGCAGAATCTCGCTACCGGATCCTTTTCTCGCCATCTATGCTCTCCTCCTCGATGTCCCGACCGAGAGGTACACGTTCTGTCGCAACCAGGGAGGGTCATCCATGCACACCACCATCCCCCTTCTCTGGTCCGGAGAGGCCATCCCTCCTATTTGGGTTCGGTCATCTTCTTCAACTCGCGGCTGGTGATGACATCATCCACTATGCCATATTCCTTGGCCTGCTCTCCACTCATAAAGAAATCCCGTTCCGTATCCTGCCGGATCTTCTCCCGCGGTTGACCGGTGTGCAGGGTGAGGATCTCGTCTAGCATGTCCCGCATACGCAGGATCTCGCGGGCCTGGATATCGATATCGGTGGCCTGTCCTTGAAACCCGCCCAGGGGTTGATGGATCATGATACGGGAATGGGGAAGGCAAAACCGTTTCCCTTTGGTTCCTGCTGCCAGGAGCAACGCCCCCATGCTGGCTGCCTGCCCGATACAGATGGTGGAGACATCGGGTTTGATGTACTGCATCGTATCATAGATGGCCAGGCCAGAGGTGACCATTCCCCCCGGACTGTTGATATAGAGGTAGATATCTTTTTCCGGGTCCTCTGCTTCTAAAAAGAGGAGCTGGGCGATGATCAGATTCGAGACATGGTCATCGATCGGGGTGCCCAAAAAGATGATCCGGTCTTTGAGCAAGCGAGAGTAGATGTCATAAGCTCGCTCTCCGCGATTGGTCTGTTCGACCACCATAGGGATTAGCATGCGTTCTTACGTCTCCTCTTCTGACACCAGAGCTTCCTGTGACGCCTCTGCGTGGTCTATATAGGTCTTTCGGACGGTATTCAGGGCAAAGAGCCGGTCAAACACCTTCTCTTCCAGCAGTTCCTGCCGTATCGCCTCCAGTCTCCCCTGCTCTTCCAGCAGACGCCGCACCGTCCCCACGTCGCGTTGCAGGCGTTCCGCCATCTTCTCTACCTCGGCCTCCACCTCTTCCGGGGCTACGCTGATCCCTTCCCGCTCCGCAATCTTCTGGAAGGCCAGCTCCTGTTTGATCTGCCGTTCCGCCTGGCTGCGGAGCTGTGCCT
>RFHZ01000665.1 GCA_003696125.1 Nitrospinota bacterium | reverse complement strand
TCTACTCTTCCCGGATTAATCGGGACACGCGCCATCGTCATTTCTCCTTTGTCGTTCAGTGATGAGTGATGAGTAACGAGTAATGAGTGATGAGTAACGAGTGATGAGTAATGAGTAACGAGTAATGAGGACTGAGGACTGAGTAAGACCTCTGTGCCTCTGTGCCTCTGTGCCTTTGCCCCTCCTGTAGGAGCGGTTTCCACCGCGATCCTGTGTCTCTGTTATCGCCAATGGATTCGCTACACCTCTGGTTTGTGGTCGTTGAGTGTTCCGTGTTCAGCGCGTAGGGGCGCAGCGCGCTGCGCCCCTACCTGATGTCCGGAGGCCTCTGTGCCTTAGATGACGGCAAACGCCTCGATCTCGATGAGGAGATCGGGATGAACCAGGCTCTTCACCTCGACCAGCGTGCTGGCCGGATAGTGTTGCGGGTCTGGCCAGTACTCGGCCCGCACCTCATGAATCTGGGCCAGATAGGCCATGTTGGTCACAAAGACCGTGACCTTGGTGACGTCCTGCATCGTTGCTCCGGCCGCTTCCAGAACAGCCTTCACGTTCTCCAGAGCCTGCCGTGTCTGCGCCTTGATGTCTCCTCTCCCCACAATCTCCCCCCGCGCATCATAGGCGACCTGACCGGAGACAAAGACAAGCTGTCCTTCTGCCTTTACCCCGTGACAGAATACCCCTCGCGGCTGGGAAAGGGTGGGAACGTGCAATACGGTTTTGGACATGCGCTCTCCCCTCTTCACTGTTGATGCTCTCTCTGCATCTGTTGTCGCAAAGCAGCGGTTGCCGCTTCGTCTACCTCCAGCGTGACCGGATCCACCACCACCCCGTAAGCCTTGCGGGCATATTCAGGCGTAATCTTTTCGTTACGCAGATCATCGAGGACCCGTTCGATGTCTCGCTCCCATGGCACCCCGTATCCTCCTCCCCCCGGCATGATGTGGCGCAACAGGTCTCCTCTCTTCATGGTCATGGTAAACTGGGTGGGAAGGACCCGATGCTCCCCGTCAGGATTCAGGATGTTGAGGGAAGGAGTTCCCGGTTTTCCTCCCTGTAATCCATAAGGGAGAAAACGGCGGCGATCAGACCGCACCTGGAGAACTGCTTCCTCCTCCAGCAGGCGATAATCCCGGATCAGGGCGAGTCCCCCCCGGAACTTCCCGGCTCCCCCCGTATCCGGCACAAAGCCGTACTGTTCGATGCGGACCGGATGCTCGGCCTCCACCACCTCTACCGGTGTATTGCAGAGGTTTTCACACCAGTTGGTAATCCCCTCGATCCCATCCTTATCGTAGCGTCCCCCCCAGGAACCGCAGACAAATTCGACAAAGATGAAGGGGTTGCGGTCGGCATCATACCCCCCGATCGTGATCCCGGTATTCCCTCCCTCTCCGGCTGCACACACCTTCTCCGGTGCGATCTGGGCCAGCGCACCCATCATCAGATCTCCCAGCCGGAAACCGGTCAACCCACGGGCGGCACAGGCGGCCGGGAGCACCGGATTGACAATGGTTCCGGCAGGAGCATGGATGGTGATAGGGCGGGAAGAACCCAGCGTTGTTCGGGATATGGGCATCCATGATGCAACGTACCGAGAGGTAGACGGCCGACTTGGTGAAGGAGAAGGTGGAGTTGATCGCTCCCTTGACCTGG
>RFHZ01000664.1 GCA_003696125.1 Nitrospinota bacterium | reverse complement strand
TCCTGGACCTGGACTCCCACCGAGTTCCGGCAGGCCATCCAGCTGGTCGCTTCCGGACGGATCGATCGCAAACCGCTCATCTCACACCGTTTCTCCCTCGATCAGGTCCCGGAAGCCTTTGAGACCCAGCTCCGGGTTGACGACGCCATCAAGGTGCTGGTGGAGCCGTGAGATCCGGCGGATGCCGGGTATGCCAGTCGGTCACCTGCTGATAGGCATGGGCAATACTCAACAGCCTGTTCTCCTCCCAGGCCCGGCCGACCAGGTGGAGCCCGGTCGGCAGCCCGTTCTCTCCAAAACCGTTAGGAACCGAAACGCCGGGCAATCCGGCCCCGTTACCGATCGCCCCGATCAGATCACGTCCTGTGCCCGCCGCGATGCTGCGGAACTCCCGACCCAGGGGAGGAGCAACGGTAGGACGGGTCGGGGTAACGAGTGCATCGTAGTGGACAAGGAGCTCATCGATCGCTCTGGCCAGCAGACCGCGGATGCGGAGGGCTCGCAGATAGTCTCTGGCCAGGATGGTCAGTCGCGCATAGCTGCTGTACCGGTCTTCCGGAGCGGTGAGTTCGGCGATCCTGCCGCTGGTGATCAGGTCTTCAAACGCGCTGGCCGCCTCGGCATTGAGGATGGTGCGGGTCACCGCCTCGTAAGGGAAGTCGGGCAGGGTAACCTCCTCCACCGTGCCCAGGGATTCCAGCACGGCAAGAGAACGCTCAAAATTGGCCTTTACCGCCTCCTCCACCCCTTCCAGGCAACCGGACGGCACCCCGAAGCGGTAGCGACGCGAAGCGGTCTCCTCCAGGGCATAGCGATACGGTCTCTCTACAGCCGAGGGATCGCGCGGGTCTGGCCCGGCTATCGCCTGGAGCACGAGGCCGCAGTCGTCTGCGGTGAGGCAGAGGGGACCGAGCTTATCCAGGGTCCAGCAGAGGGCCATGGCCCCATAGCGGCTGACCCGGCCATAGGTAGGTCTGAGACCGGTTACCCCGCAGTACGCGGCCGGACTCATGATCGAACCCCAGGTCTCTGAGCCGAGGGCAAAGGGGACCAGCCCGGCCGCCACCGCGGCTCCGGATCCACTTGACGATCCCCCGGTCCAGGCCTTCTGATGCCAGGGATTGATTCCCGGACCGGTAAAGGAGGCGTGCGGTTGACGATACCCCATGCCGCCGGCCAGCTCTACCATGGCCAGCTTGGCCACCAGCACCGCTCCCGCCTCTTCCAGCTTGCGGATGACGGTGGCATCGTAATCAAAGGTCTGCTCGCGAAAAGGGGCTGCCCCCCAGGTGGTAGGGATACCACCAGAGGTGGCGAGCAGGTCCTTGGCCCCATACGGAATACCGTGCAGCGGTCCCCGGTCGTGTCCGGCTGCCAGCTCGGCTTCGGCGCGTTGTGCCTGCTGCAGGGCCCGCTCACGGGTCACCGTGACCACGGCATTGTAACGAGGCCCAAGGGTTTCCAGGCGGTGCAGGAAGATCTCGGCCAGCCTGGTCGGGGTGATCTGCCGGGTGCGAAGCATCCGGCCCAGTTCACGGATCGAGCAAAAGACGACCTCCTGTTCCTTCATGAGACCTCCCCTCCTGGTGCCCGGTACGGGGTGAAGACGGTAAACGGTTCATCCCTGTTGGCCAGTGGTACCCGGGCCAGGGCAAGCCCGAGTTGCACGTTCGCCTCTATTCCCTGCCGGATCTCCTCCAGTTGTTCTGGAGTGAGACGGCTCCCGTAGTGCTCCCGGATCATCTGGAACATCGCCTGGGTGAGGATGGCTGCATTGTCCATGATTTGACCTCGCTGGATCAGGAAGCGACAGGAGGTGCTCCCCTGTCGCTTCGACACTCCTTTACTTAAGGCACCGCCCCGATCTCCGGCTGGTGCTGCTGCGCTTCTGCATAGACCTGACCGGCCCGGCTGACTGCTGCACCCGGTGAAACCGGATAGCCGAACGAGGCCAGTACCGACTCCATGGCGTACAAGGTATGAAGAATGCAGCGGGGAATGGCGGTTACCCCCATGTGTCCGATACGAATGGCATTCTCCCGGTACGGTCCCAGTCCGCGAGTGGTATAGATTCCATGCTCGGCGCGGAGCTTCTGGAGAAAATCGGCCGGCCTGATCCCTTCTGGGAGCGGGATACAGGTCACGGTCGGGGAAGCGATCTCCGGTTTGGCCAGCGGCTTCAGTCCCAGCGCCTGGATCCCTTCACGAAAGGCCTGGGCATTGATACGATGCCGGTTCCAGCGCTGCTCCACCCCCTCCTCCAGAATCATCTGCAGCGCCTCGTGCAGGGCGTAGTAGACATGGACCGAACTGAAGACGACCTGGGGACGCCTATGGGTCCGTCCCCCTACCGCCTCTTCTGAGGGTTGCGCCTTCCAGTTGAGGAGATTGAAGAAGGTGCTGCGACACGGCTCCTTGCGTTGCTCCATCACCGACCAGGCCCGGTCACTCACCGCCACATATCCGTGGCCGATGGGGGAAGCCATGGCCTTATGACTGCAACTGACGCAGAGATCGACTTCCCATTCATCGGTGGGGAGAGGGGCACCCCCCAGCGAAGAGATGGCATCGAGTAAGAAGAGGGCACCGTGCTGGTGCGCCATCCGGGCAACGGCTCCGGCTTCCTGGTATAAAGCCCCGCTCGAGGTTTCGTTATGCACCATGGTCACCAGCTTATACCCTCCCTGGGCGATCTTCTCCTCGATCCGCTCCAGGTCGAGCGGCTCTCCCCAGGGGAAAGAGATCTCATCCGCCTTCCCCCCGGCATTGGTGATGATGCGTATGGCCATGGACCCGAAGTACCCGGCGGTGATGGTCAGGGTAGGGTCTCCCGGTTCCAAAACACTCAGGATGGCAGACTCCAGGCCGGTACGGCCGGAGCCGGGGACGGTGATGACCTGGTTGCTGGTCTGGAACACCTGGGCCAGCCGCTCATGTACCTGTTCAAACACCTCCTGGAATTCCGGGCTCCCCGGTGCCGTGGCCGGGCGGATCATGGCGCGTAACACACGATCAGCAATATCGTTGGGACCGGGACACATCAAAATATCGTCGGTTTTCACGCTTCACTTCCTCCTTTCTTCTTTATGATAACGCTACACTAAGACACGACAGCTCGTTACCAGTATCCAGTAACGAGTAATGAGTAATGAGTAACGAGTAATGAGTAACGAGTAATGAGTAACGAGTAATGAG
>RFHZ01000663.1 GCA_003696125.1 Nitrospinota bacterium | reverse complement strand
GGTTACAATAGACTGGAGGAGACTGCCGGGAAGCACCAGCCCCAAAACGCTGCCTTCCCGGTGGTGTAGCCCCGGAGGCGGTGCCGGGTGCGGGGAGAGAAGGGTTGAACAGGGGATAAAGCCTTTTGGAGACTGGTACGAGGCAGGAGTGCCAAGGAAAAAGTGCTTGACAGAGAGGCGGTACTGTGTTAGAGATAAAGCTTGATTTCTCACCTGTGGTTGGGCAGAGTGCTCCGCTTGCACCGGTAGGGCGGTAGCGTCTTTTTTTTCCTTTCGCCTCCTGCAAGATCCCCTGCTGAGCCTGATTTCGTGACCTGCACAGGTATCCAGCGAGTTCCGGTTGTGGCCGGTGGATCTCTCCCCACATCCCTCCAGTCTTTCCAGGCATGTTGTGCGGGAAGGAGTGTATGCCAGACAGGGGAGAGGTGGTCCAGGTGGTAAGGCAAGAGGGAATGAGGGTAATCTGATTTGCCCTGGACTGGAAATGGCGCCAGATGAGCTATGAGGAGTTTCTGGCTATCATTATCTCAACCAAGCAAGAGAGGGGGGGTGCAGCATGAAGAAGATCTCTCGAAGAACGTTTCTCACCGGGAGTGCTCTGGCCCTTGGTAGCCTGGCCTTTCCCTATGTTTCGACCTATGGACAGCAGCCGATCAAGATCGGGGCGCAGGGAGTCGCCTCCGGGTCCCATGCCGACTACGGACGGCAGATCCAGATGGGGGCCACCATGGCGGCAGAGGAGATCAGTGCCAACGGTGGTATCCTGGGCCGGCCGGTGGAGATCCTCTTCCGGGATTCGGAGTTGAACAAGGATGTGGCCCTAAAGAATGCCCGCTACTTTAAGGAGCAGGGCGCAGACTTCCTGGTCGGCACCGACTCCAGCGGGATCGCGCTTGCCCTGGGACCGGTTTTGCCGGAGCTCGACCTCATCCAGATCTTCTCCCATGCCGCCACGGAGAAGCTGACCGAGGTGCTCGTGTACAAAAAGGGGATCAAGCACATCTTCCGTATCAGTGCTCCCGTGTACCAGGATGCCATCGTTCCCGCCCTGGTCTTCAAGGACATGCCGGAGATCAAGCGCATCGCCAACCTGGGTGCCGACTACGAGTACGGGCGCACCTCCTGGAAGATGTTCCACACCACGCTACGCAAGTTCCGGCCCGATGTTGAGATCGCGGCCGAGGCCTGGGCACCCTTCTTCACCGCCGACTTCACCCCGCATCTCAGCGCGCTGCTGGCCAAGGATCCGGACCTGATCTTTGCCACCCCCTGGGCCGGGGAGGCGGTCCTGATGCTCCGCCAGGCCACCACGCTCGGCGTCTTCGACCGGATCAAGATCTGGTGGCAGGCCATGGGCGGCTCGGTCGATGTGATGGAAGGGATCGCCCGGGATGTGCAGAAAGGAAAGTTCAAGGGGAAGCTGTGGGCCACGGCGCGCTACATCTGGAACTGGCCGGATACCCCGGAGAACAAGGCCTTTGTCGCCCGCTTTAAGAAGCGCTGGGGACGCCTCCCCAACTACTCGGCCGAGACCACCTACTCGGCCGTCTATGCCCTGAAGGCGGCGGTAGAGAAGGCGAAGAGCACGGAAACCGCGGCCGTGATCCCGGCCCTGGAGGGGCTGACCCTCTCCACGCCGGCTGGCAAGCGCTACTTCCGGCCAGAGGATCACCAGGCCATCTACTCCGTGCCGGCAGGACGGGTCACCTTTGACATCAAGGTGGCACCCATCGCCTTTTTGACCGACCTCAAGGTCTTCCCGGCCGAGCAGTACTACCGGAAACCACCCTTTGCCTCCTGAGGGAGAGGCATTGCCAGGGAGAGACAGGAGAAGGGGATCATGCAGGTAGAGGCGCTTATCTACCAGGGATTGATCGGGATCAGCCTGGCCATGTACCTGTGGTTGCTGGCGGCCGGGCTGACCATTGCCTTTGGGGTCCTGGGTGTGCTCAACTTTGCCCATGGCAGCCTGTACATGCTGGGGGGCTATTTTGCCTTTACCTTCTATGATCTCTTGGGACTGAACTTCTGGCTCTCCCTGGTCCTGGCCGCCCTCAGCGGGGCGGTGATCGGGATAGTGATGGAGCGCTTCTTCTTCCGTTACATCTACCATCTGGACGAGTCCTACCAGCTCCTCCTGACCTTCGGTTTCATCCTGATCTTCTCCGACGGGGCGCGGATGATCTGGGGTGGGGTGGCGCGCATTCCTCCCATGCCGGATATCTTTGATCGCACCGTGCCCATCGTGGGGCGGCCCTTCCCCCTCTACAACCTCTTCATCATCGGGGTGGGGGTGGCCATGGCCCTCCTC
>RFHZ01000662.1 GCA_003696125.1 Nitrospinota bacterium | reverse complement strand
CGGTCCGGTCAGCGAAAGGCGGGTAGCCACCGGGTGCTTGCGTAACTCGGCCAGGATTTCCGGCATGGGGCGACGGAGGTTGATCTCCACCGCTTTTCCTCCCAGCTCCTCGGCGGTAATCTCCGGGAGATAGCGGGCAGGATTGGTTTCGAGCTGTTCCAGGAAGATTCCCTCCCTGGTGATCTTACCCAGGATCTGGCGATCCGCCGAGCATGAGACCCCCAGGCCGACCGGACAGGAGGCGCCGTGACGGGGCAGGCGAATCACCCGCACATCAAGGGCAAAATATTTTCCCCCGAACTGGGCCCCGATCCCGGTGTCTGCACAGAGCTTGTGGATCTTCTCCTCCAGATCGAGATCGCGGAAGGCACGTCCCAGCTCGTTACCCGTAGTGGGGAGGTTATCCAGGTAGCGGGTACTGGCGAGCTTCACCGTCTTCAAGGTAAACTCGGCCGACATTCCCCCGATGACAAGGGCCAGGTGATACGGCGGGCAGGCGGCGGTGCCGATGGAGTGGAGCTTTTCGGCGATAAAGTTGAGAAGGGATTCCGGATTCAGGAGTGCCTTGGTCTCCTGATAGAGGAAGGTCTTGTTCGCCGATCCCCCTCCTTTGGCGATAAACAGGAAGCGGTACTCGTTTCCCGGCTCGGCATAGATCTCGATCTGTGCCGGCAGGTTGGTGCCGGTGTTCTTCTCGGTGTACATATCGAGGGGAGCCATCTGCGAGTAGCGCAGGTTGCGCGTCTGGTAGGTCTGGTAGATCCCGTAAGAGAGGGCTTCGGCGTCGTTACCACCGGTGAAGACATTTTCTCCCTTGTGCCCGATCACGATGGCTGTTCCTGTATCCTGGCAACTCGGCAGGACACGAGCCGCCGCGATGTTGGCGTTCTTCAAGAGTTCCAGGGCCACGAAGCGGTCGTTGTCCGAGGCTTCAGGGTCCTCCAGGATTTTGGCCAGTTGCTGGAGATGGCTGGACCGGAAGAGATGAGACACATCATCCATCGCCTCCCGGGCAAGAAGGGTGAGCGCTTCGGGCGCCACCTTCAGGATCTCCCGTCCTTCAAACTCGGAGGTAGAGATATACTCATCGGTAAGCTTACGGTATGGGGTCGTATCCTCACCCTGCTCAAAGATCTCTTGATAGCGAAACTCTACCATTCTTGTCTCCTCCTTCATAGATAAGGCAGGCTGTCTTCCCTATATTCTGCATGCGTTCCCTTCTGTTCATCGCCGTTTCTGGCGACGCCGGGCAATGGCCGCTTCTGCCCGGGGACTGATGGCACGTTGCACGACCACGTTGACCAGAGCCGGTTTTCCAGAGGCAAAGGCCCGTTCCAGGGCAGGAGCCAGGTCTTCCGGCCGCTCCACGAACTCCCCGTGTCCTCCTAATCCCTGGACCACCTGATCGTACCGGCTCTGCAACAGGTCGGTAGCCACCGGTCGCTGGTAGAGGGCGAGCTGAATCTGGCGGTCGATGCCCCAGGCCGCATCGTTTCCCAGAATGGCCACCACCGGCAGATGGTGTCGGACAGCGGTATCGAATTCCATGGCATTGAAACCGAAGGCCCCGTCCCCGCTGCACATGACCACCCGGGATTCCGGATGGGCAAGCTTCAGCGTTATGGCGGTAGGCAGGGCTGCACCGAGCATACCGAGCGGTTGCACGTACCACCAGCCGCGGACCTGGGTAGCCGGATGAAAGGCGCGACCGAAGTGGCAGAAATCTCCCCCGTCAAAGCAGAGATAATCGTCAGGACGCAGGAAGCTGGACAGGGTCTTGTGCACGTACATGGCGTGCATGGGAATCTCCGGTTTGGCCAGGCTCTCTAACCACTCCCGCTGCTCTTCCCGCGCTGCCTGTAGCTTCTGGAGCCAGGGGAGCGGTTTCCAGGTCAACCGCGATGCTTCTGCTATCAACTGTTCCAGTACCGCCTGGATATCCCCGACAATACCGACCGCCACCCCCCGGTTGCGGCCGATCTCTATTGGTGAGGGATCGATCTGGATGATCCGGGCATCAGCAGCAACGGCGGGCGGGAAGGTATAGCTGATGGTATAATCCTGCTTGCGGCCCAACAGCAAGACCACATCCGCCTCGGCCAGCAGGCGGGCAGCCCGGTTGAGTCCCCGTTCAAAAAACCCGAAGCAGAGGGGATGCTCATCAGAGACCAGCCCCCGGGCCAGGCCATCGGTGAACAGGGGAAGGTGGGTCAGCTCGATGAAGCGCTGTAACAGCTCACCCGAGGCAGCATACCCGGCCGGCGTGCCGGCGATGAGGAAGGGACGCTGCGCCTGGTGCAACAGGTGGATGGCCTGCTGGATGAGTCGCGAGTCGGCAAAGACCCGCTCCTCAGCCCGGTACTCAGCCGGCTGGTAGAAGACGACCTCCTCCTCATCCACCTCCTGTTCCTGCACATCGATCGGGATGGTCAGATGCACCGGTCCACGGCGTCCACTCAGCGCTATGCGCATGGCGCGGGCGATAGACTCCGGGATACGGCGCGCATCGCACACCATCCAGGCAGCCTTGGTTAACGGCTTGGCCGCACCGATCTGATCAAACTCCTGCATGGCACCACGTCCCAGTTCGGCCAGATCGGCCGATCCGCTGATGGAAATAAGCGGGCTTTCGCTGTGCAGGGCATGGGCCAGTCCTGGGAGCGCGTTGGCAAAACCAGGAGTCGTGTACATACAGACCCCTGGCTGGCCGGTGATGCGTCCCCAGGCATCGGCCATATGTGCGGCCGCCTGTTCATGACGCGTATCGATGAAGCGGAAGTCCATGTCTGCCATGACATCCAACACCGGCAGGATATGATCTCCGGCCAGGGTAAAGATGTTATGTACCCCCTCCAGTTTAAGCGCCCGACCGATCAGATGACTTCCCGTTATCTTGCCTCGCTTGGCCATGCCTACCTCCTTCTCTGCTTCGACGGGGATTAATGATACAGCAGGATCGCCTCCCATCTCTGTCCTACTACTGATTATATACCATGAGTACCCGATTCCGGGTAAAAAGCCGGGAGTACCGGTAGTATAGTGGTCTATACCACCAGGCGCAAGTAAAAACCCTGTTTCCGGTGGTATAGAGGCAGAGGGGGTGCAGGAAAAGGCGAGTGGGAGCCTGGGAGGGGAAGAAGGGGACACACCAGATGCGGGACAGGAGAGCTCTGGTGCTTACCTCCCGCTTCCCCGCAGTCGTGGATCGAGCAGATCGCGCAGCGCATCGCCAAACATGTTGAAGCCGAAGACGGTTAGACTCAGGGCCACACCAGGCCAGATAGCCATCCACGGTGCCTGGTACATGTAGGTGAGTCCCTGCATGCTGAGCATTCCTCCCCAGGTCGGATGGGGTGGGGGTACTCCCATGCCCAGAAAGCTGAGAGAGGCCTCGATCAGAATCAGGTTACCAAGACCGATGGTGGCGATGATGATGATCGTTGCCGCCACATTGGGGAGGAGATGACGCCAGATGATCCGCATGTCTTTACAGCCAAAAGCCTGGGCCGCTTCGATATACGCGTTCTCTTTGACCGAAAGCGCCATGCCCCGCACCACACGAGAGCTACGAATACCAAAGCTTACCCCGAGCACGATCAGGGTGTTGTTGAGTCCCGGTCCGGTAAGGGACATGATGGTCAGGAGGAGCAACAGACCAGGGAAAGCCATCCAGGCATCGACAAACCGCTGCATGACGATGTCATATTTGCCACCAAAGTAAGCGGAGGTCACCCCGATCAGGGTAGCCACCACCGTTCCCAGAAACACGGCACCCATGGCCACGTAAAGCGAGACCCGGGCTCCATAAATCACCCGGGTCAGGATGTCCCTCCCCAACTGATCCGTACCCAGCCAGTGCTCCCGGCTGGAAGGTTGGAGGCGGTGGAGGAGGTTGGTCTGGTCATAGCGATAGGGGGTGATGAGATCGGCAAAGATGGCGATCAGGATAAAAGCCAGGATAATGAACGCTCCGATCAACCCGAGCGGCTTTTCCCGGATCAATCGTCCCAGGAAGCGCTGTCGAAACGTCACCTTAGGCCTGTAGTTGAAGACCGTCTGTTTTGCCTGCATGAAACCCTTCTCCAACACAACCCTTTACAGTCAGCCACCCACCCCTGAAATCGCTGCCAGCCGGGTTCCCTGGCTTATCCAGGCCTCACCTCCCGTACCGGATGCGGGGATCGAGATAGGCATAGCTCAGATCCACCACCAGGTTCAGCAGGATCACCAGGCTGGCCACGATCAGGTTGAGGCTCTGCACTACCGGATAGTCACGGCGAATCAAAGCCTCGAAGAAGAAGAGACCGATGCCTGGCAGGCGGAAGATCGATTCCATGATCACCGATCCCCCCAGGTAGAGCGGCATCTGGATACTGATGAGACTCACCACCGGGATCAACGCGTTCTTCAAGGCATGGCGGAAGATGACCACCTTCTCACTCAATCCCTTGGCCCGCGCGGTGCGAATGTACTCCTGCCGTTGCACCTCCAGCATGGAGGAGCGCATGATGCGCATGATCGGACCGGCCCGTGTCACCCCGAACACGGCGGCCGGAACCAGGAAAATCTTGATATTTTCCAGGGGATTCTCCAGCAGGGAGACATAAGTCCAGACCGGGGTCCAGCGGAAGTAGATGGAGGGGAGGACCACGACCAGGATGGAGAGCCAGAAGTAAGGAATGGCCAGGGCAAGGATGGCTACCGTCCTCCCCACATAGTCCAGCCAGGTATCCTGGCGTACCGCCGAGAGCACCCCGATCGGGATGCCGAAGAGGATGGAGACCAGGATGGTGAACAGGGCCAGTTCCAGGGTCACCGGAAAGCGGTTAAAAAACTCGGTACGGATATCCTGCTTGGTCCAGAGGGACTTCCCCAGGTCGGCATGGAGGAGTATGCCGGCAATCCAGGTACCGTACTGCACGTAAAACGGCTTATCCAGTCCCAGCTCCTTGCGCAGCGCCTCTACCGTATCGGCATAGGCGTACCCCTCCAGCATCTGCATGACCACATCCCCCGGGATGAGGCGGATCATGAGGAAGACGAAGAGGGTGACCACAAAAAGGGTGGGCAGGATCAGCATGATACGCTTGAGGAGGTACTCTCGCATCCCTCTCTCCCTCTGCCCGCCTCCCCGGGAGACGGGGCACCGTTACTCTGCGATCCAGGTAGAGATCAACTGGTGACCTGTGGTATAGCCGACCTTGGCCTTGTGTCCCCGCAGGCGGGGGCTGACCGCATGGTAGGTCACCCCGATCGGGATGTAGACATAGTAGGCCTTGTCGGCCAGGTAGCGCTGGATCTCCTTCACGATCCGCTTCCGCTCCTGGACATCGATCGCCTGCCGCTGGGCAACGAGCATCTTGTTCAACTCCGGATCGTTGACATGGCTGCGATTGTTCGGCTGATCCGGGTAGAACATGCCGTAGAGCCAGTCATCCACCTCCAGGAAGGGGGTTACCGGTCCCATGGCCATCTTCTCGTACTTGCCGACATAGGTGGTGGAGATATAGTCGCCGTACTCCTGCGGCTTCATCTCCACCTTGATCCCGATCTTGCCCAGCTCATCCACGGCCAGCTCATAACGGGAGGGCCAGGGAGGAGCATAGCCGGGCCAGTGGAACATCGGG
Source organism: Nitrospinota bacterium (assembly GCA_003696125.1). Lineage (GTDB taxonomy): Bacteria > Tectomicrobia > Entotheonellia > J063 > J063 > J063. The sequence goes on along the minus strand of RFHZ01000662.1, from coordinate 1,607 downwards.
GTGGTAAAACCATTGGGGTAGCCGGCCTCGGCCAGCAGGCGCCTGGCCTCTTCCGGATCGTACCCGACCAGGTATTTGCGCTGTTCCGGGGTCAGCTCCTCCAGGCTCAGTTGCCACTCCTTCATGGCGCAGGGGATGGGCCCATTGTTGATACAGCCTTCCCCGTAATGGAGCGCCTGCAGCCAGGCCTGCCGGTTGATGGCCAGGGAGATCGCCCGCCGTACCCGGATATCGTTGAACGGCTTCTGATCGGTACGCATGTAGATATAGCCCATGGCGATGTTATCATACTTGTCGATCTGCAACTCCGGATTGGTCCGCCGCAGGGTCATGGCATCCTCCTGGGAGATATAGGCCCCGGCGGTGATGAAATCGACCCGTCCGGCGCGCAGCAGGGAGAGACGGGCAGCCGCCTTGGGAGTGATCTGCCACACCACCCCATCCAGATAAGGGAGGCCAGGGACATAGAAATTCGGGTTTTTGCGAAAAGTGAGTTTTACGCCTCGCTTGTACTCGGTCAGCATGAAGGGACCGGTACCGATGGCTGCCTCCACGCTGTTAAAGTCCCCGTACTTCTCCTCTGCCTCCTTGGGCAGAACCACGGCATAGGAGGGGGCAGCCAGGTGGCTGAGGAGGGGAGCAAAGGGGTGCTTGGTGGTGATCTTGACCGTATAGTTATCGAGCACCTGGATCGCTTCCACCTCGGAAAAACGGGCCCGGAAACCGGATCTGGTCATGAAGCGCTCCAGGGAGTACTTTACATCAGCCGCGGTCATCTCCCGTCCGTTAACCGGCGGTTTGTCATGAAACCTGACCCCTTTGCGCAGGTGAAAGATCACGGTGCGGCTATCCGGATACTCCCAGCGTTCCGCCAGATCCGGATAGAGGCTCAGGTCAGTAGGGTCCTTCTGCTCATGCCCGTACGAGAAGCGCACCAGTCCATTATAGATCAGGCTCAGGGCTCGATGGGTAAGGAAGCTTACGGTCAGGTGGGGATCGAGGTTAGGCGGTTCACGTTCGGCAAACTGGACCACACCACCATAGCGAGGCTTCTCGGCAGCAACTGCGGGGAGGGGAGAGAGAAGAAAGGAAGCCAGAAAAAGGGTGAAGACTGCACAGAAAAACCTGCCTTTTCTGGTCATAGACGCCTCCTTCCTTGTGGGCTCCAGACAGAGTCTAGAGGAGGGACGACGATATAGGAATGAACCGTGGCCCGTACATATCAAAGTCGGCCGGACTTGTCAAAGGTTTTTTGCCAGGAGAGAGAAAATGGCTTGACAAAAGAGAGAAAATCTGCATTGAATAAGCCTGTAATCTTCAGTCGCCGGCAGGCAGAACCAGCAAGACGGAGAGGTTATCCTTATTTCACTCTTCTTTGTTTCTGTCTATTGGTTACCATTTTAAGGTAAAGGAGTATCCAGCCATGCGATTCGCGTTTACCGAAGCCCAGGAGAAGTTTCGTCAGGAGGTCCATGCCTTCTTTGAGCAGGAGGTCACTCCTGAGCTGGTGGAGGCCTGGGCCACACAGGCCGACCACTGTCCAGAGCTCTACGCCAAGATGGCGGAACGGGGGTGGCTGGGGGTGCAATGGCCCAAAGAGTACGGGG
>RFHZ01000661.1 GCA_003696125.1 Nitrospinota bacterium | reverse complement strand
GAAAAGAGGGGGGAGCAGAGGTGACGGTGAGGGGAGGATAGGGGGTCTGCAGATTGAGGCGGAGGGCCTGGGGAGGGATAACCGGATCCGGAGAGAGAATGGCGGCTCGTTCGACGATATTGCGTAGCTCGCGGATATTCCCCGGGTAATCATAGGCCAGGAGGAGCGATTCCGCCTCTGGAGAAAACCGGTAGAGCGGTTTGGCGAGCTTTCGGCTCAACTGGTGCAGGAAGAAGTAGGCGAGAGGGAGGATGTCTTCCCGGCGCTCCCGCAGCGGGGGGAGATAGATCGGTATCACGTTGATCCGGTAGAAGAGATCGAGCCGAAATTCTCCCTGCACCACTGCCTGGCTGAGGTCCCGATTGGTCGCTGCCACCAGCCGGAAATCGACCGAGATGTCCTTGACCCCGCCTACGCGCCGGAAGGTCTGCGTTTCGAGGACGCGCAGGAGTTTGGTCTGCACCAGCAGGCTCATCTCCCCCACCTCATCCAGAAAGAGTGTGCCCCGATGGGCAAGTTCCAGGAGCCCCTGCTTCCGCTCCTTGGCATCGGTAAAGGCTCCCCGTTCATGACCAAAGAGCTCACTCTCCAGCAGTTGTTCGGGAATGGCGGCACAGTTTACCTCCACAAAGGGTTCATTGGCCCGGGAAGGGGTCTGGTAGTGGAGAAGCCGGGCGATCCATTCCTTGCCGGTCCCGCTCTCCCCCTGGATCAGCACCGGGGTCTCCGGGCTGAGCGCCACCTGATCGATAATCTGGTACACCGCTTCCATCTGCGGGCTCCGGCTCCGCAAGAATTCCCGGAAGAGGGTGGCACTTTGCCTGTCCTGCATATGGGCAAGCCGCTTCTGCAGTCGCTTCTGTTCCAGGGCATTGGCAATCATGATCAGCAGGGAGGGCATCAGGGCCGATTTGATCACATAGTCAAAGACGCCCAGGGAAAGTGCTTCCCGTTTTTCGTCATCCTTCCAGGAATCGAGAACCACGATGATGGCCGGTGCACGGTGATGCTGTCCCTGCAGGCGTTGCAGGTGTTGCAGGAAGGTGAGCGCCGACATGTCCGGGAGGTCCCAGGCTACCACCAGGAGGTCGGGCTGCTCTCGCCGGAAGCGGGCCAGCCCCTGGGCTCCTGTGTGGCTGTGTAGCGTCTGGTAGCCTGCTTTCTCCAGGAGGGGATGGATCGTCTTCCAGCTCTGCTCATCCCCATCAACCACCAGGATCAACGCCCCCATCTCTCCACTGGTCCAGGTAGGATTCACCACCTCTTCTCCTGTCCCCTCTTCTTGCTAATCGCTTTTCCCATTTCTAACAGATTCTAAAAACTTCTGCCCCGGAGTGCAAGTCTCTTCCCAGGCACCGTGAAGCCCCTTTTCTCCTCCCTCTCCTATCCTCTCCTCTTCCCGAAAAGGCGGACCACCACGATACTGAGCTCATAGAGGAGATAGAGAGGACCGGCCATGAGGAGCATGGTGTAGGCATCCGGAGTCGGGGTAATGACCGCCGAGACGATGGCAATGAGGAGGATGGCGTACTTGCGGTAACGGGAGAGGAAAGGGACATCGACCAGTCCTCCCCGGGCCAGGAGGAGG